>DASVVH010000535.1:0-5368 GCA_036386615.1 Ardenticatenaceae bacterium | reverse complement strand
GCAGGTAGAGATTCTGGACCTCCGCACCATCGTCCCCTGGGACAAAGAGGCCGTGCTCGAATCGGTCAAGCGCACCGCGCGCTGCCTCGTCGTCCACGAGGACTGCGGCACGGCGGGCTTCGGCGCGGAAATCCTCGCCACCATCGCCCACGAAGCCTTCCTCTACCTCGACGCGCCTCTACAGCGCGTCACGGGCAAGGATTGCCCCACGCCCTACAGTAAGAGCCTCATGAACGAGGTTGTCCCCTCTGTCGAGCAAATCCGCGCCGCGATGGAGGACTTGTTGTCGTTCTGATAGTGGCGTTTTCCCACAGGGGTACCCTGGCAAAAAGGAGGTGCTTCAGTATGCTCCAAGGAGAAAAGGTCCTCCTGCGGCCAATGAGGCAGGAGGATATTCCGAGGCAGCACGAATTTTTCCAGGACCTGGAACTGTACGGGCTGGATAGCGACACGCCTGCTGTCTCCTCTCTGGAGAGTACACAAGCCTTCTATGAAACGCGCATCAAGCCCGACAGGAATATAGCGCCGTTCGCCATTGAAGCCGATGGAAAGTACATCGGCTTTTGCTCGTTGATGAGCCTCCAGAACCGACATGGAAACGTTGAACTGGGGATTACGATAGGTGACCGCGACTATTGGGGGCGCGGCTATGGACGAGACGCTATCAAGCTCCTGTTGGAGTACGGTTTTCACTATATCGGGGCGCGGCGCATTGAACTGACCACGCACGCGAAGAATGAGCGAGCCATTCGCTGCTATCTCGCCTGTGGGTTTGTAGAAGAAGGCCGACCCCGTAAGGTCGTGTGGGTTGAGGGCGAGTACGTAGACTTGGTGAACATGGCTATCCTGCGCGACGAGTGGCAGGGGCAGAAACAAGAGCCATAAGGTAAGAGAATCGCTCACGCATTGTTGAGGATGGCTGAACCATCAGCCAGGTAGTCAGCGAGTTGACAAGTGGGCTTCAGAGCAGGTACACAGGGAGAGACCCTGCTGTAAGCGCAGAGCACTCAGGGCGCGGCACAGGCGGCTACATGAAGATTTACAATTTAATCAGGTAATCACCTGCTGGCGCGGCGTGCCTGGGGTTCAAACCCCAGGCTGAAAGCTCAAGTACGCTAAAGCGCACTGCAACCGCTTTTTCCCTGATTATTTTGTTAACTTTCATAAAGCCGACTTGAGCCTTTGGGCTAGAGCTTGAACCCCAGCGTCCTACGCCGCGATTAGGCGCAGAGACTCATCCACCGCAGGTTCAATCACGCCGGGGCGCGAACCCTCTGGATAGAGCACCTGCTGGGTCAGGGCGCGCACGCCCTCGTCCCACAGTTCCCAGAGGTATTTCAAGCGCTCTTCCACGTCCTGAGGATAGGCGAGATAGTAATCCAGCCGCTCGATACCCTCGTCCACGTCGCGGAACCGGAACAACAACTCGTCCTCGAAGACGTAAGTGTCGTTGCCGTAGATGATGCCATGCACGCCGCAGCCATCTTCGCGCTCATCGAACCAATCCAGCCAGTTGGCATGATGCGCGGGACTCGCCTCTATCTGGTGCCACAGCTCCCAGAAGCGGTTCAACTTCTCTTTGATGGACATCATTGTCCTCCGTAAACGATTGTGTGGTTGGTCCTCTGCCCTGAAGGCCACCCGTCAAGCGGTCTCAGGTATGCCGCTATGGTACGAGATGACACCCCTTCTATCAACGTCACTTCAGTCGCCGCTCGGCAGGTCCATAGTCCCGACCCGCCGGTCCTATAGGGCGAATGAAAAGCTCGATATTCAGGCGTTACTGTTCCGGCACATAGCAGCTTCTCCGGCAGGGACTTTCGACCCATCTATCCGGGCCTACTGGGTCATGGTCCTTCTACCGCGAGTCGCGTATTCTATAAATGTAGGGGCGCTCCCACCACCAATCGAGTGTCCCAGTTCATCAGAAACCCGCTGCAAAGCCCGACATCTTCGCAGCGGGTTTCCTGTGTCATCTAGGCCAATTGAGCAACGCTTTGTGACCTTTTGCATGTTGCCTCATTTCCGCTTTTCTGTTATTCTTATGCCGTACTGGAACTCTCCAGGACTCTGTTCCTGTGCGCCCAGGATTTGAATTCATCGCCAACACGGGACTGCATGGTGTGTTCGCCTAAGAAAGTGCCTGCTATGAGACGGCAGATGAGGTTCATAAGAATAAGCTGGCTCGCGGCGGCTCTTCTCGCCTTTATGCTGCTCCTTCCAGGCGCGTCCGCCTCGGCTGATTCAGGCACATTCGTCGCTGACTTTGAGGCCATCTCCCTTGATGACCACATTCTGCTCAGTTGGTCCGGTGTCGGTGCGGCGGATTACCTTGGCTTCAACCTCTATCGCGGGACGAACCACCAGGCATCCGGCGTGCCCCTGAACCGAACCGTCATACCCGCTGGCGCACCAGGCAACGCCGGAACCCTCGCCTACCAGTGGCAGGACTTCGACGTGACCAAAGGAACCACCTACTACTACTGGCTCGAAATGCTAGACCCCTCCGGCACGCCAGAGCTGCGAGGCCCGGTCGGCGTTCTTCATCAAACCCCCACTGCTATTACCCTCTCCGACATTGGGAGCACACCCGCCACGCCGCGCTCCCTGCCCTGGCTTGCCCTCGCCCTCGCGGCCATGAGCGGGGGCGCTGTGGCACTACGGCGTCGTCGCATCCTCTAGCCTATCCTCACTCCTATCCCCTTCTGAGGGCGCACCCTGCGCTCCGATTCAGAGTTCCCTCTGCGCTCCTCTGGCATATCGTTTGCTTCGACTATCCTATAGAAATCAGCAGACAAGGCTGAGCTAAACGTCGCCGCCACCGCATCATCTGCTATCAATCGCGCGGGCGAACAGATTTGAGCAACCTTGTTTCGCGCGGTCCTCGTATGAAGTCCGGCAGCCGCGTACTATCATCCCCACGAGTCCCAAAGATAACCGGAGATGCCATGCCCCAAATAGGCTATAAGCTGTCCAGCGAGGAACACGCCCCGAACGCCCTCGTGCGCTACGCCCAACGGGCCGAGGAGGTTGGCTTCACCTTTGCCATGATTGCCGACCATTACCACCCGTGGGTTGAAAAGCAGGGCCAGAGTCCCTTCGTCTGGTCGGTGATTGGTGCCATCGCGCACGCCACCCAACGGCTACGGCTCGGCACCGCCGTCACCTGCCCCACCATCCGCGTTCATCCCGCAATCATGGCGCAGGCCGCCGCGACCACCGCCGCTATGATGCCGGGCCGCTTCATGTTCGGCGTCGGCTCCGGCGAGAACCTCAACGAGCACATTCTGGGCGACCACTGGCCTCCCGCGCCCATCCGCATCGAGATGATGGAAGAGGCCATTGAGGTCATTCGCCTGCTCTGGCAGGGCGGCATGCAGGACCACGCGGGCTTCTACTACACCGTCGAGAACGCCCGGCTCTACACCCTGCCCGACGAGCTGCCGCCTATTCTCATCGCCGCCGATGGACAACTGGCAGCGCAGACGGCGGGCCGCATCGGCGACGGCCTCATCAGCACCTCGCCCGACGAGGAGGTCGTCAATACCTTCCGCCAGACCGGAGGCGAGGGCAAACCCTGCTACGCGGAATTCACCGTCTGCTGGGCCGAGAGCGAGGCCGAGGCCGAGCAGACGGCCTACGAGTGGTGGCCCAACGCCGCCATCAAGGGGCAACTCGCGCAGGAACTGGCGGTCCCCACTTTCTTCGAGCAGGCCGCGCAGATGGTCACCAAAGAAGATGTAGCAAAGGAGGTTGTCTGCGGGGCGGATGTGCAGCGCCACATCGAGGGTA
Source organism: Ardenticatenaceae bacterium (assembly GCA_036386615.1). Lineage (GTDB taxonomy): Bacteria > Chloroflexota > Anaerolineae > Ardenticatenales > Ardenticatenaceae > DASVVH01. Next base: position 1,576 of record DASVVH010000535.1, on the reverse strand, counting down.
TTCAGGAGTACCTGGACGCGGGCTTCGACCACGTCTGTATTCATCAGGTCGGCCCCGACCAGGAAGGCTTCTTCCGCTTCTACGAGCAGAAAGTCCTGCCCGAACTCCGGCGTAGTGGCCTGATAGAATAGCTTTCCAGACTCCGGTATAGCGGAACTATCAAAGAGAGGGCAGGTGCGACTCAACGCCAGCCCTCTCAATCCGATGAGGAAAGACGATGCGCCTATTCGATACGCTCGGCAAGAAAAAAGCGGTCCTCGGCATGGTCCACCTCGGCGTCATGCCCGGCTCTCCTTTCTACGAGGAGGGCAGCTACGAGGCGACTTTCGACAAAGCTCTCTCCGATGCCCAGGCGCTCTACGAGGGCGGTGCCGACGGCTGCCTCGTCCAAACCGTAGACCGCGTCTACAGCACTAAAGACGAGGCTGACCCTGCCACCATCGCGGGCGTATCGAACATCGTCTCAGCCATCAGCCGCGCCACTAGGCCCGACTTCCAGATTGGCGTCCAGATAATGCGGAACGCCCTCAAAGCCTCTCTCGCCGTCGCCAAAGTCTGCGGCGGCTCCTACCTGCGGTGCGGCGCGCTCGTCGGCGCGACCTTGACCCCGCACGGCGTTGTCGAGGCCAAACCCCTCGACGTGATGGAGTACCGCGCGAAAATCGGGGCCAAACACGTCAGGATGATTGCCGAGATTGACTCCATGCACTTCAAGTGGTGGGGCGGCAAACCGACTGCGGAGGTTGCGAAGAGCGCCAGAGCCGTCGGCGCGGACGCTGTCTCCCTCGGCGACCCCGACGAGGAGACCACCCTTCGCATGATTCACGATGTAAAGCAGGCCGTCCCCGGCCTCCCTGTCATCCTCGCCGGGTACACCAATCACGAAAACGCCGCCCGCCTGCTCAAGGATGCCGACGGGGCCTTCGTCGGAACCTGCCTCGAACGGGGCGGCTGGACGGGGGCAATAGACGTAGATCGGGTTCGCGCCTACGTCGAAATCGTCCGCAGCCTCGACTAATCCTTCCCGCCTACGCGTCGTTGCCGTACTTCATCGTTCATCATTCAGCGTTCGCTTCCATCTCCGCCCGGCCCACCTCGCTCCCGTCGGCGGCGCGGTACAGCACCAGCAGGTAGCGCGCGCCCGGCGGCGCGGGCGGGAAGCTGTACGTGTCCAGAATCACCTCGCCGGGCCTCCACAGCGTCGTGGGGTAGGCATTGTCCAGCGGCACTTCGTCATTCTGATAGTGAACCGCCCCATCGTCGCCGACAAGGCGTGCCGACACCTGCAAGGTTTCGGTAACTGCTTCCTCTACTCGCCATGCCACCGTGACGCGCTCCTCGTGTGACCCTTCGATAGTCGAGCGCGTCCACCCTGCCAGCGTCACCGCCTCGCCCATCTGAACCTCCAGAGGCCACAGGCCAGGGGGCACCTCCGTTCGCGGGGTAGGCAGAACTTCCACTAGCGGCCCCAGCGCGCTCAAGGACCATTGCTCTCCCGCTCCAGGCAGTTCCCGTGTTAAAAACGGCCTCTGCCCGGCGGATAGCGCCTGCTCTATCGCTTCGAATCGCTCCGAGA
>DASVVH010000534.1:0-2910 GCA_036386615.1 Ardenticatenaceae bacterium | reverse complement strand
CAAGATTAAGAGCGTTGAAGAGGCCGAGCGGCCCGCGCTTCGTCACTTGTTGGAAGTGGCAAGCACTCATCGAATGCCTGCGAAAGCAGCGGAATAGCGCCGTTCCATCATCTATCGTCTACCTGCGTCTGGAACCCGCGTGGAAGAACCATCTTTTAACCGTCTCGCAATACTCGGCCTTGGTCTCATCGGCGGCTCCTTCGCGCTGGCTGCCCGCGAGCATGGGCTGGCGAAGGACATCGTTGCCTTCGACCCCAACTTAGAGACTATCGCCGAGGCGAGCGTCCTCGGCATCATCGAGCAGGGGTTCAGCAGCGCCCTAGATGCTGTTTACGAGGCTGACGCGGTGATTCTGGCCGCGCCTGTTCGCGCCATCCTGCGGCTGCTCCCCGAAGTTGCGCCTCAACTGAGCGAGGGGGTTTTCGTTATGGACCTTGGCTCCACGAAGCGGGCCATTGTCGCCGCGATGAATGAGCTACCAGAACATGTTCGCGCTGTCGGTGGGCACCCGATGGCGGGCAAGGAGGTGGCGGGCTTCGCGGCAGCCGAACCTACGCTTTTCATGGGGGCGACCTTCGCGCTCTGCCCCACTGCCCGCACCGACGGGAGAGCGCGAGAGTTGGCCGAAACGGTTGCTAACGCGCTGGGTGCGCGGCCCCTGTGGACGGAGGCGGAGGCCCACGATGAGGCCGTTGCACGCATCTCGCACCTGCCCTATTTGATGGCTGCGGCGCTGGCGCACGCTGCCGCGCCGGAAGGGCTGTCGCGTTCGCTTGCCTCAACGGGATACCGCGACACCAGCCGCCTTGCCATGAGCGAGCCGACCATGATGCTCGACATTCTCATGACCAATCCCGCACCGCTCCGCGCTGCTCTGGCCCAGGCCAGTGAGGCTCTCGCTATTCTGGACGCGTTTCTCGAAGCGGGCGACGAATCCGGCCTCCGCGCCTGGATGGAGAGCGCCCAGCAGCGCCGATAGGGGCGACGACTGACGACCGACGACCGCTAACAGCAACGGATGAACGGCATAACGCAAGGGCGCACCAACAGTAGGCGCTCTAGGCGAAGACGCAAAGACGCAAAGGGGTTCATTAGAGAACGACCAAAGCCGTTATCCTGCATCCCGCATCCTGTATCCCGTATCTCGCATCATGGCTCATCAGACCTTGCTCGTTCGACCTGCTTCTGCTCCATTGAGGGGCACTGTTCGCGTACCTGGAGATAAATCTATTTCCCACCGGGTTCTCCTTTTTGGCGCGCTGGCCGAGGGCGAGACCAGAGCCACCGGATGGCTTCCTTCGGAAGACTGCCTCGCCACGCTGCACATCCTCCGCGCTTTGGGCGTTGAGGTTGCCCACGACAGCCCGACGAGTGTGCGCGTGCAGGGAGTTGGGCTGCGCGGCCTGCGGGAGCCGGAGGAGGTGCTGGACTGTGGCGGTAGTGGTACGACCATGCGGTTGCTCATCGGCATTCTCGCGGGCCAGCGTTTTACCTCTATCCTGACGGGGAACGCCGCGTTGCGCCGCCGCCCGATGGGCCGCGTCACCACACCGCTCCGCGCGATGGGCGCGACCATCCTCAGCCGGGAGATGGAGGGGCGTGAGCGCGCGCCGTTGGCGATTCACGGCGGGGGCCTTCAGTCCATTGATTACGTTTTGCCCATCGCCAGCGCGCAGGTGAAAAGCGCCGTACTTCTGGGCGGACTCTACGCCAGTGGTGAGACGACCGTGCGCGAACCCGGCCCCGCACGCGACCACACCGAACGGCTGCTCCGCGCGATGGGTGTGCCGCTTCGTGTCGAGGGGCGGCGTATTACCATCGCCTCTCCCTACGAGCCGCTGCGCCCACTTCAGGAGCCGGACGGTGGTCCCTACCGGATTCCCGCCGACCCCTCCTCGGCTGCATTCCCGCTCGTCGCGGCGACGCTGGTTCGCGGGAGCGAGGTGCGGCTGGAGGGCGTCGCCGTGAACCCGACGCGGACGGGCCTCCTCGATATCCTCGCCACGATGGACGCGGAGGTGGCGCAGGAGAATCTGGCCGGGGATGCCATCGAACCAACCGCCGACCTGTTCGTCCGCGCGACGGAGCTTAATGGGACCGAGGTTGGAGGGGAGGTGGTCGTGCGGGCGATTGACGAGTTCCCCATCCTCGCCGTCGCCGCGACGCAGGCCGCCGGGCAGACCACCGTGCGCGACGCGGGCGAGTTGCGCGTCAAGGAGAGTGACCGCATCGCTAGCGTCACGCAGGAACTCCGCAAGATGGGCGTCACGCTGGACGAGGCGGCGGATGGCTTCACAGTTCGCGGCCCGGCCCACCTGCGGGGCGCGGAGGTGGACAGCCACATGGACCACCGCCTCGCCCTCGCGCTTGCCGTTGCCGCGCTCGTCGCGGATGGTGAGACGCGCATCACCCGCGCCGAGGTCATCAACGACAGCTTCCCCGGCTTCGTCGAGTTGATGCGCGACTTGGGCGCGGAGATGGAGTGGGTTCCGTAGTCCGCAGGCCGTGTGAACGTGGCGAGGGGGAGAAAAGAGGGATGAACTGGGGGCGTATGAGGTAGAGGCCAGTAAAGGCCAGTAACGGCCAGTACTGGCGGGCGATAAAGGCCAGGATAGTGGTAGATAGATGCTGCGTAACCAGTAAGCTATATTGCAAAAGCTGGCGGCTTTGATACAGTGCTGCCATAGCCCGCTCCTATTCGCCCAGGCTGCGCCGCCCGGTATAATGGAAGCGTGAGGAAGCAATGGAAACTTCCGTTCCCAATCGGGTCGGGCTAATTGGGTGGCCCGTCAGCCACAGCCGCTCGCCTGCCATGCACAATGCGGCCTTTTGCGCGTTGGGCCTGGATTGGGAATACCTGCTGCTCCCCGTGCGTTCCGGCAATGTCGCGGAGGCGGTACGCGGGCTTCG
>DASVVH010000533.1:0-5150 GCA_036386615.1 Ardenticatenaceae bacterium | reverse complement strand
CTCTCTTTAGCGGCAGACTGGCTCGAAGCGGTACCCCTGCTGGCTCAACTGGAAGAGCACCGACTCCAATGCCGCCACCGTCTGTGCGCGGTTTCCGCCCCCATCGTGGAAGAGCACAACGGCTCCCGGATAGGCGCGGCTGACGACCCTCGACGCGATGACGGAGGCACCCGGCTGCTGCCAGTCGTAAGGGTCAATCGTCCACATCACGACGCTGTAGCCGAGTTCTGCCGCGTAGGCGCGCGTGTTGGCATCGGTGTGCCCATAAGGAGGGCGGAGACATTTCACGCCATACCCACCCAGCGCCGCCTCGGCGCGCAGCACCTCCCGCGAGAACTGCTCCCGGCTCAGGCCAACGAGCGACCAATGGCTGTAGGTGTGGTTGCCTACGGTATGGCCCGCCGCCACCTCCGCCTGAATCAGTTGCGGGTAGACCTCGGCGTAGCGGCCAACGGCGAAGAAGGTGGCACGCGCATTGTAGCGCGCCAGCACCCTGAGCACTTCCGGCGTCCAGGTTGGATCGGGGCCATCGTCAAAGGTGAGATAGATAACCTTGTCAGTGCCCGGCGTTCCCGGAGGAATCGCGGGTGGCTGCGCCACCGCCGTCGGCGTCTCTGTCGGTGGTGGCACCGTAGGGGTTGGCGTCGGCGGGGTGGTGTTGGCGACGATGAGCGGTGCCACGTCGAAGTCCTGCCAGTTGCCGTCCAGCCGCACGACGCGGAGCCGGAGCGTGTAGGTGCCGTCCGGCATCGCCGCCGTATCCCAGAGCGCCAGTTGCCCCGCGAGAACGGGCGCTTCCCCAACCATCAGGCGAAACCATTGCTCGTCGGGGAGTTGAGGATTTGCGCCGGGCGCGACCCACACCTCGTACTTCCAGAATTCCGCGTGGTTCGCAGTGCCCATAACCGCCACAGGCCCGCGCAGGACGGCGTTCGGCGTCGGATAGGCAACCGCGCCCTGATACTCCTGCAACAATGGCGTGGCGTGAATCGTGGAGGGTACGACCAGCGCGACGAAAGCCAGCAGCGCAATGAGACTAAGAATTCTTCCGCGTATCCTCATCTTTCTCGCTCCAGTGGGAATAACGCAAGTATCGGTTCGAGCGTATGGTAGCCCTAAACCGTGCCCCGCTCCACCGCAGGAGTACTGAAAGCCACTCAGCAATTTGACTGAGTGGCGGTTGCTATTTCAGGGAACGACGTTCAACGCTAGGCGAAGAGGCTGATGAGGTTGCCGTCCGGGTCCGCGACGATGGCGTAGCGTTGCCCCCAGAATGCATCCCAGGGCGCTTTGTGGCCCCCGTAGCCCTCCGCGACGACGCGCGCGTACAGCGCGTCTACCTCCTCGCGCGAGCCGCAGTTGAAGGCCAGTTCCACGCGGTGCCCCACAGGTTCCTCGACCCACTCGCCGTAGACCTCTTTGAGCAGGTCCACAGTGTCCCAGGCGAGGCAAGTTCCGCCTGTAGCCACCTCGACGTGTGGCTCGGAATCGGCCTCGTCGGGTATGGACAGCCCCAGCAGGCGATAAAAGCGAAGCGATGCGGCCATATCCCTGACGGCAATCCCGATGACTTCAAGTTGCACAGCCATTGACACCTCCGGTCAGTGTGAGTTCAGTCGCCTCATGCTGGCTTCTCAACTATCTTCCAGTACGAATCCTTCCGAAGCACCTTGCCGTCCCGAAACTCGTAGTGATCGCATCCACGCACCCTGACGTGAACCCCGGTGGGCGTCGTCCCTGTCAGCAACCATTCCGAAACAACCATATTTCCACTGATCCAGTGGCGGTCATCGCCATAGTGGACATCCGGGAGGCCCGTGAAGCGCGTCGCTAACCCCGCGCGCACGGCCTCCTTGCCCACAAAGCGCTGTCCCCAGGGGTCTGGCCCGCGCGGCAGGTCCAACGAACAATCGTCTGCAAAGAACTCCATGATTGCGTCAAGATCGTGGGCGTTGAAGGCATCCAGGATGGCTTTGACGGTTTCCATGGATACCGACGCTTGTTGAGACATGGGCAATCTCCTTACTCCGGGAAGGGCGCTACTCTGTCCAGCTTACTGCCGATGGGATAAAAGGAGCCTCGCGACCCGATAGGGTAGTGAAAAACTGACCGAGCTTTTGTCGAAACGCCTCACACGAGTTCGGCGATGAAGATTTCAAAGGGCGCTAAGGCGAGCCAGTCGAGCGAGAGGGGTTGGTCCTCTCGTCTGTGGCTGGAGAAGAGCAGGCGCGGCTGCCTGTCCCGAAGGTCGAAGATGGCTGTCTGCTCCTCGTCCGAGAAGTTGAGGACCACGAGGCAATTCTGCCCCGTCGCCTCGTCGTGGCGAAGGAAGGCGAGGTACGCCTCGCTGTGGGGGTGGAGCACATGGTAGTCGCCTGCAATCAGCGCTGGTGTGGCCTGACGCAGGCGGAGCATGCGCCGGTAGAAGTTGAGCAGCGAGTTAGGATCGTCCTCCTGAGCGGCGACGGTGACCCCCGTCGCGTAGTTGGGGTGAACGGGCAGCCACGTTGACACCTCTGGCGGGCTGAAGCCAGCATTTGGAGTACTGCTCCACTGTAGTGGGCTGCGGCAGCGGTCGCGCGTGCTCTCCGTCGCCGCCTTCAGCGCCGCCTGTGGGGCCATCCCCAGCCTCTCCGTCATCGTCACGTACTGGTTGATAGCCATCGTGTCGCGCATCTGGCTCAGGTCGGTCAATTCGAGGTCTGCCATGCCAATTTCCTCACCGTTATACAGAAACGGCGTCCCCTTCAGCGTCAGCATCAACGCCAGATGCAGCCGCGCCAACTCCGCGTCGTGTGAGCCATCGCCATAGCGGCTCCACACGCGCGGCGTGTCGTGGTTGCCAAGTGTGTTACAGGGCCATGCCCCCGGTGGCAGTTCCGCGAGGCGCATCGCCTGATTGGCGCGGATATGGGCAGGTATCAACCGCTCCACCCGCATGAGTGGGAAGTTGAACACCAGGTGCAACTCGTCATCCCCCGCGCCGTGAAAGGCCAGGTCTTCATCTTCCCCCACCAGCACCTGGTCGCCGGGGTACTCGTCCACGAGCGTTCGCAATTCCTGCATCAACTCGTGGAGGCCCGGCTGCTGCGTCTGGAACAGCATCAGTTGCTGGTACTCCTCCATCGCCAGCATATTGGCGTTGAAGAACTCATCCGGTGCCAGAGGCAGCGTGTGATTCGGCAGGTCGGGGTGCTCGAAGATGGTCGCGATGGCGTCCAGCCGAAACCCATCCACCCCCAAGTCCAGCCAGAAGCGAACCGCGTCCCACATCGCCTGCTTGACCTCCGGGTTGCGCCAGTTGAGGTCCGGCTGCTCCTTGAGGAAGGCGTGATAGTAGTATTGGTTGGTCGCGGGGTCGCGCTCCCAGGCCGACCCGCCGAAGATAGAGGTCCAGTTGTTCGGAGGGCCATCGTCCTGCCCATCGTGCCAGATGAACCAGTCGCGCTTTGGGTTGTCACGGCTTGAGCGGGACTCGATGAACCAGGGGTGCTGGTCGGACGTGTGGTTGAGCACCAGATCGAGGAGGACGCGGATACCGCGCGCCTGCGCCTCGCGCAGGAAGCGGGTGAACTCCTCCAGCGTGCCATACTCCGGCCCGACACCCGTGTAGTCCGAGATGTCGTAGCCGCAGTCCAGGAAAGGGGAGGGGTAATGAGGCGAGAGCCAGATTGCCCCGATGCCAAGCTCTCGCAGGTAGTCCAGCCTGGTAGTCATCCCCACGAAGTCACCGATGCCATCGCCGTTGCCGTCGGCGAAGCTGCGCGGGTAGATTTGGTAGAAAACCACCTGCTGCCACCATTTCAAAGCATCCATCTATCTACTCCTCCTGGTTGAACCCAACGGCAGCCTTCATACAATACGGTGACAGACCGAATGGTAGCCGTTGAAGAGGGCCATACAGTATGTAGCGTGGCGGCATCGTGTCAAAACGGCAGGGCTGTGTCAAAGTCGGGGAAGGGGGGAGAGAAGGGGCCGCACGGGCCAGAGGCCAGTATAGGCCAGTAACGGCCAGTACTAGCGACTGATAAAGGCCAGTAAAGCAATAGTTATCTGCTACATAGCTTTACAAATATATAAAAAGCCGCGCGACTTCTGCCAGGTTGGACCACCAAAATAGTTCAGGTGTGGGGGAGTCCATCTACCAGATGAGCGAAGCCGAGAGACCCGATACCTGTAGGAGTTACGCAGTTGAGGGTCGAGGTAACGGCCCAAGGCTGAAAACCGCCCACGAATACCAGTTGAAAGGGAGCGCTCTACAGAGTCAGCGACACGGAGCACGGAGCGGGCAAGATGCCCGCGCTCCCGATTTGTTCCAACTGCGTAACTTTACGGATACACAAGGTTGGCATACAGGTTGGCCCAAGCACAAAGGGAGGGCGAAACGTGCTAACGCTCTACACTAGGCGTGTTGCTGGGTGGATCCTTCACTTCGTTCAGGATGACAAGTAAGGAGCTAGACCTTACTTGATGTACCAGTGTGTGTTAACCTCGTGAAACAGTACACGTAACTCCTAACCTGTTGTATTCACGAGCCAACCACGCCCAACACAAAACAGAGGGGCGCATCAGCGCGCCCCTCCGTAAGGTCACAACCCTGGCTTAATCCTGGTTGTACAGCCGCTCCCGGATGGCGATAATCTCGCGGCGCACGTTGTCGTCGCTCTCGACCAACTCCGAAATCTTCTCGACACCGTACAGGATGGTCGAGTGGTCGCGGCCACCCAGCACCTCGCCAATTTCGGCCAGCGAGGCGTCCGTCTCCTCGCGCGCGAGGTACATCGCCACCTGCCGCGCGTAAGCGATGGGCTTGCGGCGGCTGGAACTCTCCAATACCTCCATGCCGACGTTGTAGAACCCTGCCGTCGTTTGCAGCACCACCGGCAGCGCGATACCCTGCGGGCGGTCCAGCACATCGCGCAGCACCTTCTCCGCTAACTCGATGGTCAGGGGCTGTGTGTTCAGTTGCGCGTGCGCCACCACCCGGATGAGCGCCCCCTCCAACTCGCGGATGTTTGACTGCACGCGGTGTGCAATCAACTCGATGACCGCAGGAGGCACCGAAATCGTCTGCGTCTCCGCCTTCCCCTGGAGAATCGCCAGCCGCGTCTCCAGGTCCGGCGGGGCGATGTCGCAGACCAGCCCACCCT
>DASVVH010000532.1:0-2452 GCA_036386615.1 Ardenticatenaceae bacterium | reverse complement strand
GAACCGCTACCCGCACACCGAACTCGCCGCCTCCGGGCGCATGGTGGGCCTGCCGGAAGGGCAGATTGGCAACAGCGAGGTGGGGCACCTCAATCTTGGGGCCGGGCGCATCGTCAACCAGACGCTGACCTACATCCAGTCGCTGATAGATAGCGGCGAGTTCTCGCAGAACCGCGTCCTCCGGCAAGCCTACCGCGAGTTGGGCAAGGATAAAGCGCTGCACCTGATGGGTCTCGTCAGCAGCGGCGGCGTCCACAGCGACCTGAACCATCTCTTCGCGCTCATGACCCTGGCCGAGAGCCTTGGCCTACCGAGAGTGGTCGTCCACGCCTTCATGGATGGGCGCGACGTGGGGCCGTCTACGGGCAGGCAGTTCATGGAAGAGTTGACGGCAAACATGACCCAGTTGAAGAGCACCAAGGCGAAAATCGGCACCGTCTCCGGGCGCTACTACGCGATGGACCGCGACAAGCGCTGGGACCGCACGAAGAAAGCCTACGACGCCATCGTCTGCGGGCAGGGCGAGTACACTGCGTCGAACGGCCTTGAAGCGGTCGAGACAGCCTACAGGCGCGGCGAGACTGACGAGTTCATCAAGCCTACCGTCGTCGTGGACGAGGAGGGCACGCCCGTCGGCACCGTTCGGGATGGCGATGCCATCTTCTTCTTCAATTTCCGGGCTGACCGCACGCGCCAGCTTACCTACGCTCTGCTCCGCCCCGAATTCGAGGAGTTCGAGCGCTGCCGCGTCGTGCAGAACCTGCGCTACGCCTCGCTCATGCAGTACGCCGAGGACATCAAGACGCCCTTCGCCTTCGAGATGCCCAAGCTGGACAACTCCCTCGCGGAAGTGCTCTCGAACGCAGGCAAGACGCAGTACCACACCGCAGAGACCGAGAAGTACCCTCACGTTACCTACTTCTTTAACGCCACGCGCGAGGGGCACTATCCGGGCGAGGAGCGGACGATGGTCTCCTCGCCCAAGGTGGCGACCTACGACCTCCAGCCGGAGATGAGCGCCCCCGCCCTGACGAACGCTACAGTCTCCCGCATCCGCAGCCACGACGACGATTTCATTCTCCTGAACTTCGCCAACCCCGACATGGTGGGGCACACGGGCATCATCCCGGCTGCGATTGCCGCCTGCGAGGCGGCGGACACGGGGCTGGGTGCCGTCATCGAGGCGGTGCGCGCGAAGGGAGGGCGGGCCATCATCCTGGCCGATCACGGCAACGCCGAGTATATGATTGACGAGAGCGGCGGGCCGCACACCGCGCACACCACCAACCCCGTTCCCTGCATCCTCGTGGACGACGAGTATCAGGGCAGCCTGCGCGACGGCGGCAAGCTGGGCGACGTGGCCCCCACCATTCTGGAACTGATGGGCCTGCCGCAGCCAGTGGAGATGACGGGCCAGAGCCTCCTCGTTCGGGAGTGACGGTCTGTTCGGACGTGTCGCCTGAAACCAGAGCCGCGTTTCTTGCGTAATGGCTGACAGAGACAAACAGAGCCACCTGCGATAGACGCATCATAGCGAGTGGCTCTTTCATCTATCGCCGATACTCATTCTCAGGAGAATAGATACGTGAATCGCCAATCGCTTGACATCGGGCGCTCCCTCACCTACATGTTTGAAGAGGAAGATTGGGTCACCAAATTCCTCATCGCGGTAGGGATGGTTCTCCTTTCATTCCTCATCCTCCCCGCCTTCATCTTGCAGGGGTACGTCATCGAAATCATCCGCCGCGTGGGCCGCAATCAGGTGCCAGTCCTCCCCGTCTGGGAGAACTGGAGCGAGTACCTGAAAGAGGGCTTTATGGCGACGCTGGCCCTCATCGTCTACAGCCTCCCGGCAATCCTTCCGGCCTGCTGCATCGTCTTCTTTGCCACGGCGATGACCGACCAGCAAACCGGGGAGTTGGAAGGTGCCGCGACCCTCCTCATCTGCTGCGTGGCGCTGCTCATCATCCTGTTCTCCCTTGCCGTCTACCTCATCTACTACGCGGGCCTGATACGCTACGCGGAGACGCGACAGTTCGGCAGCTTCTTCGAGTTCGGCAGGCTGTGGCGCTTCATCCGTGAAAATGGCACGAACTACGGGTACGCTGTGCTCATCATCATTCTGTCGAGCCTCATCGGAGGTTTCATTCCCATCATCGGCGCTGCATGGGCATACCTCGTCGGCGGGCACGTTCTGGGCCAGGTGCTCCGCCTGAGCGGTGGCGGCGCAGGTATTCCTACCGACCCCTTCGAGACTCCGGCCCTGTAGAGGGGGAGCAAGCGGGTACGCCCGTACCTCTTGTAAGGGCACTGAAACTGCTGTAATATTGGTAAATGGCGTCCGCCACGTTAGCGGACGCCGGTCCCTTTTAGGCGAAGGGGAGGGCACACGATGGAGTCACTGCTGAGTTTTTTTACGGCTTTCGGCCTTTCCTCTTCGGCGGGCCTGAAC
>DASVVH010000531.1:0-13236 GCA_036386615.1 Ardenticatenaceae bacterium | reverse complement strand
CGGTGTAGGTCGCGGGCGTCTGCCGGGGCGACGCGCCGATGTAGATAGCCTGGAACATGAAAAGCTGCCGGATGCGTGGGTCAGCGAACATCCCCTCCACGCGGCGGTACATCGTCTGGAGCGCGTCCACCTGCAACCCCGCGAAAAAGACCTCCGGCGCGAAGATGTCTCGCCATGAATGAAAGAGGCGGTCAAAGAGCGCGCCGTCTATCGCCCGCCAGATGCGCTCCGTGCGCTGCATGAAACGCTCGTAGTTCGCCACGTCCGCCGGGGAGAGGCGGCGAATCTCCTCAAGCGTCTCCCGCTCGTCCGCGTGCAACTCGAAGGTCGAGCCGTCGCGGAAGTGGGCGCGGTAGATAGGCTCGAACGGGTGCAACTCCACGTACTCGTCGGGGTCGCGGGCCAGGTCGCTGAACAGCCGCCGGATCTCCTGCGGCATCGTCAGGATGGTCGGCCCCGTATCGAAGCGAAAGCCATCCCGTTCCAGCAGGTTCACCTTGCCGCCGGGCCGCGCGTTCTTCTCCACCACCGTGACGCGGTGCCCCGCGTGCGCCAGCCGCAGCGCCGCCGACAGCCCGCCCATCCCCGCGCCGATGATGACGACGCGAACCGAGGGGCGAGACGAAGAAAGCTGTGCCATAGCCACGATCATAGCACAATCGCAACCGCCGCGTGGTGACGATGCTTACGCTAGGGAAGAAAAAAGCGCCCTCGTTAGGAGCGCTACGGTGCTACCGTCGCTTATACACTAAGCTGCGATGCCTGACCTTCAGGATTGTCACTGTCTGAGTCGCATCGTCTATGTCGTAGACAATTCGATAGTCTTTCAGGAACTTGATTCTATATCCGGCTTCACCATGTAGAGTACCGTAGCCCACTGGTCGAGGCTCGTCTTTCAGTCCCAGTATTGCTTCGCGGGCAGCCTGTTGAACGGGTGGATCGAGTCGTCCTATATCCTTCTTGGCTGGATTAGGGATTACTATCCTGTAAGGCATCTAATTCGGCCTCAAAATCATCCCAATCGCTGACTTCAACCACTCCTGCGGCAATTTGAGCCTTAACCTTCAGCGCATCAACCGCGTCTTCCAAGTCCTCAACGTACTCAAGTAAAGCGTAGAATTGCTCTGCAATTATCTCAACAACAGCCTGACCATCAACTTCCTTCACCTGCAGGCTGCTCACGTCAAGGGTGTTCATAGCAGTAACGTCCTGTTCAATTCCTTCGTCTGTCACGTCGAATTTGATGAGCACCCTAGGGCGTGCAGACGGCGCTTGAGGCTCGGCAGATACCGCGATACGATTGCCCTCGTCGTTCTTTGCCATGATGCCCCTCTCCAAAAGACAACTCTCACACCGTGTAAAAGTTGGCCTTCATTGTGAGGGACCAACTATTAATTGTCAACACTTCTAGACCCTGGATTTCAGGAATCCTTGGGGTCTTCTGAGGTTGTAGGGTATACTCCCGGCGTCCCAGCCCGCTACCCCTATTGTATGCTCCGCTCGAACCGCACCCACCTCCTCACGCTCCTCGCTGTTACGGCGCTGGCCTTTGCCCTGCGCCTCGCGTGGCTGCCCGACGCGAACATCTGGTGGGACGAGGGCCTTGCCGTCTGGGCCGCGCGGCAGAGTCCCCTGGAAATCGCGCGCTGGACCAGCGCTGACGTTCACCCACCACTCTACTTCTGGCTCCTGCACGGCTGGCGGCTCCTCGTCGGCGACAGTGAGTTCGCCGTCCGCTTCCTCTCCGTCGGCTTGGGCACCCTGACCGTCGCAGCCCTGTGGTCGCTGGGCCGCGCCCTTCTCCCGCGCAGCCGCTGGATACCCCTCGTCGCCGCCCTGCTCGTCGCCACCTCCCGCTTCCTCGTCTGGTGGTCGCAGGAGGCGCGAATGTACATGCTTGGTGGCCTCCTCGCCACCCTGAGCCTCTACTTCACCGTGCGGCTCCGTTGGCGGCCCACCCGCGCCGCGCTCGTCGGCTACCTCCTCACGACCATCGCCGCCCTCTGGACGCTCTACCTCCTCGCCTTCCTGCTCGTCGTTCAGGGGCTGTACTGGCTCTGGACGCTGCGCCATTATGAGAACTGGCAGGAGCGTGGCCGCGCCCTCCTTCGCTGGGCCGCGCTTCAGATAACCGTGCTGCTCGCCTTTGCGCCCTGGCTCCTCTACGCCCTGCCCCGGATGCGCTCCTGGTCCGTCCAGACCGCCTTCGACCCGCGCCTCTACCTTGAACTCTACGCCACCCTGCTCGCCCTCGGCACCTCCACCAACATCGAGCAGGTCCGCCTCCCCGTCCTCCTCGTCGTGGCGCTGGTGGTCTTTGCCTTCGCGTCGCGCTTGCTGCCGCGCCCGTCCCGCGCACCCCAGAGGGACGGTCTACTCCTCCTGCTCCTCGCCCTCGCCATTCCGCCCCTCACCGTCTGGGCCGTCACCATGCTCCCGCGCGACTTCGGCTATCTCCCCAAGCCGGAGGCCCGCTACCTTCTCCCTTTCGCACCAGCCTTCGCCCTCCTCCTCGCGTGGAGCGTTGGGCAATTCAAAATGCAAAATGCAAAATGCAAAACGAACAGCGTAATACAGACTGGGATGGTGGTAGGATTGGTCGCCCTCTCCCTCTGGAGCCTGGGTGACTACTACGCGGGCCGCTACCGCCAGGACGACTATAGCTCCATCGCCGCCACCCTCCGCGCGCACCATCAGCCGGGCGATGGTATCGTGCTGCACACCGACGACCCCTGGCCCGTCTTCGCCTACCACTGGCCCGGCGAGTGGGTGGGCACGCCCCACCTCCAGCAGGCCGACGCGGGCGGCGCGGACTACTTTCTCGCTCCCCTCTGGCAGGCTCACGACGCCCTGTGGCTCGTCGTCAACGAGGACGCCCTGCGCGCCGACCCGCAGCGCCATTTCGAGGCGTGGCTCTCCGAGCGCGCCCTGGCGCAACACGAGTGGCGTTTCGGCCCCCGGCGGCTCCTCCTATTCGCCCGCACCCCCGAACGTGCCGAATCGCTGCTGGCACTCGCGCCCGGCTTCCGCCCATCCGCGCCGCCGCTCCTCGTGAGTGACAGGCTGGCCCTCGTCGGCTGGGAACAACCCCTCCGCCGCCTCCGCGCGGGCGACGTAGCGCACATCGCCGCTACTGTAGACCGCCAGGGCGCGGGCGGCGCGCTCGAACTCTGGCTCGATGGCCTCCCCGAAACCCGCACCCAGGCTCTCATCCCCTACGGTGTCGGCCCCGTGCGGCTGACCTTCAGCATCCCCATCCCGCCGAACGCGGAGGGCGGCTCGCACCCTATCCGTGCCCGCCTCGGCAGCCAGGAAGCGCCCGTAGGCACCGTACAACTCATCGCGGCGGCTTCCGCCGCGCCTTCCCTTGCCAACGCCTCGCCGCAGCACCCACTCGAAGCCACCTGGGGTGCGCCGCCGCTCATCCAACTCCTCGGCTACGACCTCGACACCTCGCAGCCCAACGAAGTGCGCCTCACCCTCTACTGGCGAGTCCTAGACACTCCGCCGCTCTCCTACAAAGTCTTCACCCACCTCGTCAACGCCGAGGGCCGCGTCGCCGCCCAGCGCGACGACTTGCCCCTCGGCGGCACCCGCCCCACGACGACCTGGACACCCGGCGAGGTCATCACAGACTCCTACACCATCACCGTCGGCCCCGAAGCGCCGCCCGGCACCTATACCCTCGCCATCGGCTTCTACGACGCCGCGACGGGCACCCGCCTCGCTCCCGTCCTCGATGAGTCCGGCACACCCCAGCCCAACGACCAGCTACGCCTCGGGTCCGTGACCGTCGGAAGAGAATAGAGAAGCCATTCAAAGATGGTAGAATGCTGTATCCGTCCTGAGAGCTTCAAGCACCCAAAGGCACAACCTCATGGCCGAACCCACTACCGCCATTATGATAGGCGCGGGCAACCGGGGCTACTACGCCTACGGCCCCTACGCCCTGGAACACCCAACCGAACTTCGCTTCGTCGCCGTCGCCGAAGCCAACCCGGAGCGTCGCGCCCGCTTCGCCGCAGCCCACCACATCCCACCCGAACACCAATTCGCCTCCTGGGAATCGCTCCTCGCCAACGGCCAGATAGCCGACACCTGCTTCATCATGACGCAGGACCAGCACCACTACGCCCCCGCGCTCGCCGCGCTGGACCTGGGCTATGACGTGCTCCTCGAAAAGCCCATGTCGCCCCACCTGGAAGAAAACGTCGCCCTCGTGCAGGCGGCGGAGCGAAGTGGGAGGCTCTTGCAGGTCTGTCACGTCCTCCGCTACGCCCCCTTCTTCGCCACCCTTCACGAGATTCTCGCCTCCGGGCGGCTGGGCGAAATTGTCACCGTCGAGCACCGCGAGAACGTCGTCTACTGGCACATGGCCCACAGCTACGTGCGCGGCAACTGGCGCAGCGCCGCCCTCTCCAGCCCCATGATTCTGGCGAAGTGCTGCCACGACCTCGACATCCTACAGTGGAACCTGGGAGGCCGCGCCCGCCGCCTGCACTCCTTCGGCTCCCTGATCCACTTCCGCCCCGAACAGATGCCGCCTGGCGCGACCCTGCGTTGCACCGACGGCTGCCCCGCCGGACCCATCTGCCCCTTTGATGCCCGCCGCCTCTACCTCGACCCCCAGCGCCTCGGCCAGTGGCCCCTCCTCGCCATCAGCGACGAGCAGACCCCCGAAGCCCTCCGCCACGCCCTCGAAACCGGACCCTACGGGCGCTGCGTCTACCGTTGCGACAACGACGTGGTAGACCACCAGACCGTCAACATCGAGTGGGACAACGGCGCGACGGTCCTCCTGGCGATGCACGGCCACGCCCACGAGGAGGGGCGCACCATGCGCTACGACGGCACCCGCGCCACCCTGCGCGGCTCCTTCCTCAAGAGCCGCACCGAAATCGAGATTCACGACCACCTCACGGGCCGCACCGAGATGGTTCCCATTCCCCCCGCCCACACCGGGCACGGCGGCGGCGACTTCGGCGTCGTCCGCGCCTTCCTCCGTGCCGTGCGCGGCCACGAACCCGCCCTCACCACCGCCCGCGAGGCCCTCGAAAGCCACCTCCTCGCCTTTGCCGCCGAAGCATCGCGCCTCACCGGAGCCGTCGTCAACATGGACGAGTTCCGCCGCGACGCCGAAGCCAGCAGCCTTACTGTGTAGCGGGGAGGGGCAGGCTCACTGAAGGGAGCCCGCCCGTGCCATTCGCCTCCGTTGGCGGTCAGGGCTATGTCAAAGTGGCAGAGGCGAAGGAGGAGAGGGAGCGAGAAAGGGGCCGCACGGGAGAGAGGCCAGTAAAGGCCAGTAACGGCCAGTACTGGCGAGCAAAAAAGGCCAGTATAGTGGTAAGTAGTTGCTGCGTGGCTGTTAGATACATCACAAGCCGCGAGACTTTGACCCAGTGCTAATCGGCGGCGCTCACACATTGACAACCGCCCCGTTTCCAGAAGATAATAACAGCGTGGATTGAAGCACAAACGGAGGAGCAATGGACCCTATTTCGATAATCGTAACCGCATTGGCTCTGGGCGCGGCAGCAGGGCTGAAAGACACAAGCGCGCAGGTGGTGAAGGATGCCTATGCTGGCTTCAAGGCATTGATTAAGCAGCGATACCCCAGCGTAACGAACGTAGACCAACTCGAAAAGACGCCGGAATCCGCCGGATGGAAAACGGTTGTCCAGGAGGAATTGCAGAAGACCAACGCCGCAACCGACGACGAGGTGCTGCGCGAGGCCCAACGCCTACTCGACGCCGTGAAAAACGAGGCTCCCGGCGTGGCGCAAATCGTCGGCGTCACGATGGAAGAGATAGAAGCCGCCTCCATTCGCCTCAAAGACATCATCGCCACTGGCGCGGGCAGCACGGGCGCAAGCCTAAAGAATGTGCGCGCGACGGGCGACATTGACATTCAGGGCGTCCGCGCGGGAGGCAGCAGCGACAGCGACCCAAAAAAGTAGACGAGGCAGCAAAGGGTGACTCGTCTGCTGCCTTCCTGTTCAGTAGAGTCACAGTGGGCCGTGACTTCAATCTTGATGTGAAGTACATCTTGCCCGCAGAAGAGCCGCCCCTCTTCGTCAACGTACCACTGTTGCCGCCGCATTTTGTTGGACGTGACGACCTTGTAGAGTCACTGGTCACTCAGTTGGTAGCGGGCAACACCCTCTCCCTATCCGCCGAGGGGCTGCCCGGCGTCGGCAAGACGACACTTGCCGTCGCCCTCGCCCATCATCGCAGGCTGCTTGAGCATTTCAGTGACGGCGTGCTCTGGGCGGGGCTTGGACAACAGCCCGACATGCTCGGCGCGCTCGCCTCCTGGGCCGAATCGCTCCACATAGATGTGACCCATCTCGTCACTGAGGCCAAACGTGCCCAGGCCGTCAAGAACGCCATCGGCCAGCGCCGCCTCCTCCTCGTCATTGACGATGCGTGGAGCTATGACGCCGCCCGCTTCCTCCACTGCGGTGGCCCCAACTGCTGCCATCTCCTCACCACGCGCAACCAGTCCATTGCCCGCAAATTCGCTGGCCCCACGCGCACCACCTCCGTGCCGGAATTGCAACCTGACCCCGCCTTCGCCCTGCTACAGGCCCTCGCCCCCGAAGCCTGCGCCGCCGACTCCCAGACCGCGCGCGAGTTGTCCCAGGCAGTGGGCGGCCTGCCCCTTGCCCTGGAACTCCTGGGAGGCTACCTCGCTGAGCCGGAGCACGCCTTTTTTACCCAACTGACCGCTGAAGCGTGGGAGGAGATGCGCGACCCCCAGCGCCGCCTCCAACTTGCCTCGCAACGCCTCGGCACGGGCTTTGCCTCCCCGCAGGTGACCCTACAGGAAACCATCGAGTTAAGCCTCTCTGGCCTCCCCTCGCAGGCAGTAGCAGCCTTCTATGCGCTCGGTGCCTTCGCGCCCAAGCCAGAGCAGTTCACGTTGGAGGCCGCGCAGACGGTCACGGAAACCGACACACGTACTCTAGCACTTCTCGCCTCCCGCAACCTCGCAGAGCGCGTAGGTGCCGAGTGGTTAGCCCTGCACCAAACACTAGCTGACGTGGCAAGTACGAGGATGGACGCAGAGGCGGTGGTGCGCCACATGGTCTATTACCTGGCACTTGCCCAGAGGAACCCTGAAGATTGGCAAACGATTGAAGCCAACTATGGGCAGGCCAAGTGGGCATGGGAGAGACTGCCGGAAGACGAAGCCGTCCTAGGTTTCCTCTGGACCTTCGGCATCTATCATCAACGGCGTGGATTGTGGCGCGACTACTTGGCTTGGGCAGAACGTGGCCTTGCGGTGGCGGAGGCCAAAGAGCAAAAAGAGAGTGCCGCCACACTCCTCAACAATCTCGGATGGGTATACGATGCCTTAGGACAGAAGCCGCAGGCGCTGGACTACTACCAGCGTGCCCTACCCATCCGCCAGGAGGTCGGTGACCGCGCGGGCGAGGCCGCCACCCTCAACAACATCGGCAAGGTCTACGATGACTTGGGGCAGAAGCCGCAGGCGCTGGATTACTACCAGCGTGCCCTTCCCATCCGTCTGGAGGTCGGTGACCGCGCGGGCGAGGCCACCACCCTCAACAACATCGGCAAGGTCTACTCTGCCTTGGGGCAGAATCCGCAGGCACTGGACTACTACCAGCGTGCCCTCTCCATCTCTCAGGAAGTCGGCAACCGCGAGGGCGAGGCCACCACCCTCAACAACATCGGCAGCGTCTACTCTGACTTGGGGCAGAAGCCGCAGGCGCTGGACTACTACCAGCGTGCCCTTCCCATCTTTCAAGAAGTCGGCGGCCGCGCGGGCGAGAGTGTCACGCGGTACAACGTGGCAATGATTTATGTGGAGCAGGGCCGTTTAGCCGAAGCTGTAGCGGAATTGAGGCAGGTCGTGGCCCTTGATGAAGCGGTACAGCACCCCGACCTCGAGCAGGACCTGGCAAAGCTGGCCCAGGCCGAAGCCATGCTGGCCGCACAGCAGCGCGGGGGCAAGGAGGAATCCTAACCCACTCCCACACCCCTCAAACAACACCAGCCTCCACGTTCCTCCCCCTCCCAAACCCAACTTTACCCTTGACATAGCCGTTCTCTATAAGCCCTTTGCGCCTTCGCCTAAAGCGCCTACTGTTGATGCGTCCTTACGTCTTTGCGTTAGTCTCTATCCGTAAAATGATTGAAGCCCCTGTAATCGCCTACATGAGTGTAGCATTCTGGGTGGATGCTTCACTCCGTTCAGCATGACAAGTGGAGGTGGCTCGCTTGCTATCGCCTTCAACACCTACGTGACAGAGCCACTAGATGATTTTACGGATAGACACTTATGCCGTTTTCCGGCGTCGTTATTCCGCTTACAGCTTTCTGCTTTCCTAAACGTCGCGTGCCTGGAAGTACCGGACGGCAAGCCACAGCATGAAGGCCGTGTAAAGCACCGCGTAGCCAATCATCAGGGGGCTGGGGGTCGCGGTGGGAGAGGAGGAGAAGGGCGAGAAGCCCGATGCCCTCACCAGCGCGGACTCCATGGCGGCAGCAGCGCCCTTCCAAAGCGCCTCGCTTGGCAGGAGGAGGCTGGACACGATGCCGATGTTGATAGCGGCCTGATTGTTGAATATGCTGCCAATCTGCTCGATCCACCCCGCGACGAAGGCGATGCCGTAGAGGCCAAAGACGAGCACCCCGTTCGTGAGCGTCGAGAAGCGTGTTCCACCCCACAGTGAGACACTGAGCAGCAGCAGGATGTTCAACCACATCATTGAGAGGCCCTGCAGGGCATTGGCCGCAATGAAGCCTGAAAGCACGTAGACGGTAGCCATGACCCCGCCCGCCATCAGGAGCAGGTAGAGCGTCAACATCCCCGCGAAGCCAAGCCACTTGCCCACGACCACCTCCCAGCGGCGCACGGGCTTGGCAAGTAGAGAATGAATGGTGCCGGTAGCGACCTCGCCCGAAAGCGTATCCACCGAGGTCAGCACGGTCATCATCACCGTGAGGAAGTTGACGACGTACAGCCCGGCCAGCAGCAGGAAGTTACGCATCTCTCGCAACTCCAGAACGCCGCCACTAAGTTCAGCACTCGTGGAAACCTCTTTCTGGATTAGAGAGAAGCCCAACGCGTAGATGAGCAGGAAGAGAATACCCATCACGAGGGCAGCGGCCACGACGCGACGCCGAATCGCCTCCCGAAAAGTAAGCCGAGCAATCGTCCAGACGGGGTTCACAGTCCTGCCTCCGTTCCAATAACCTGTAGAAAACGCTCTTCCAGGGTGAGGTGTTGGGGGTGAAAGGCGTACACCTCTGCCCCCTGCTCAACGAGGTAGCGGTTGATAACCGGCAGATCCGCTTCGCGACCAACGGAGAGCGTAAACTGCTCCCCGTTGGCGTGAACGATTGTCGCCCATTGCTCCAGCCCGACGAGAGCACTTTGAGGGAGGTTCCGCGCCCTCACCTGGACGGGGAACTCGCCCTCCACCATCTCCTCCACCGCGCCAACTTGCAGCACCTCACCGTGCCGCACAAAGGCCACGCGGTCACAGGTGATTTCGACCTCACTCAAGAGGTGCGAGTTGAGGAAGACGGCAGTTCCGCGCTCCCGCTGCTCGCGGATGATGTCGCGGACGAGCAGCCGCCCGCCGGGGTCCAGCCCGGAGGTCGGTTCGTCCAGAAAGAGCAGCGCGGGGTCGTTAATGAGCGCCTGCGCCAGGCCAATCCGTTGCAGCATCCCTTTGGAGAAGGTGCGGAGCTTGTTGCGCGCGTGGGCCGCCAATCCAACACGCTCCAGCAATTCGGGAATGCGGGCGCGGGTGACGGCGCGCGGCATCCCGTATAAGTCGGCGTGGAGGGTCAAAAACTCGGTTGCCGTAAGCCAGTCATGAAAGCGGAAATGCTCCGGCAGGAAGCCGACGCGCGCCCGCGCCCGGTAATCCCCCAACGGCGCGCCCAGCATGAACCCCTCGCCCGATGTCGGCGTCACCAACCCCAGAAACATCTTGATGGAGGTCGTTTTGCCCGCGCCATTTGGTCCCAGAAAGCCAAAAATCTCTCCTTGCTGAACGGTCAGCGACAGGTCGGAGACGGCTACCTTTTGCCCAAACTCTTTGCGAAGCCCGCGCGTCTCGATAGCGGGCGCGGAAGCAGATACAAGATTCATAGGCTCTCCATTCAAGCACGGGGAAGGGCAAAAAGCCCTTCCCCGCATGTGTTTGTGTTGGTTATTGAAGCGAGTTGGCGATTTCCAAGCTTTCGGGGCCGGAACCGTCCCCCACCCCTCTCAGGCCGTAGATAATGCCATCCTTGACCCAGACGAGCAGGTAAGCGGGAGCGTGTCCATCCTCAAAGTTGCGCTCGATGAGCGTCCCGGTCACTCCGTCTACTGTGACCTGCTGGTAATCCGTGTCGAAACGCGGAATGGGCAGGACGAGCGTGGTGGTCCAGTCCGTCGTCTCGCTGAACTGGCGCGCCTCTTCCGGCGTCATGCCGAGCACTTGCAGGTACGCCTGACCTAGCGCGGCAATGTCGAGGTCCGGCGGGGCAGAGATGGACGGGCTGGGCATCTGCGTCAAAATGGTGCAGTCCCTGTTTATCTCGTCCAAGTCCTCGCTAACCTCATCTAACGCGCAGTTGCCGTAGGCCGCCGCCACCGCTGCCGACACATTGACTGTAATCGTCTCGCCATGCAGGCTGTCGGGCAGTTCAACCTCGGAGAGGCCGAGTTCATCCAGCACCGCGCGAACGCGCGGCAAGTCCACGTTGAACCGCATCTCAGCGCCCGGCTGCACCCTCAACTGTGGCGTCTCAGCAATGGCAGCAGGTAAACGAACGTTCATACCGGACGCCTCACGCGCTTCGGCGGCGTTCGCCACCTCCTGCATCTCACCAAGCACCTCCACCTGAACGGAACTGGTCAGCATCTGCTCCAGGTCCGAGGTCGAGCCGAGCAACTGTTCCACGTTCTCCGCGTCTACGGGCACAACGGAAATCTGTTGCACGCGGAACAGCCCCAGGAACTGCGTTGCCGCCGCACGCACTGGCGGGAAGGCCAGCGCAACAGCCAGCACGAGCACCGCCGCCAGCCCCGCCCAGGGCAGCCGGGTTTGACGGGCGAATCTCATATTACTCATTTTGGTCTCCTTTTGCGGCTCCGCGAGGCGCTGTTGCAACCTTTCGCGGGCCGCCATCATGGTTATTGGTGTTTCGGTTGGAAGTGGGTCCAGCGCGGCAAGCCGTTCGCCTACCCACGCGGCCCGCCCCTGCAATGTCTCGGCGCGCTGGTGCGTGGCAGCGGCGTCGGTCAGCAGCGTGTTCACGCGCTCCTGGTCGGCGGGGTTCAATTCCTGGTCCAAAAAGGCGCGAAGGTCGCCATCCGTCAGATGCATCATCTTTCTCCTTCCATCGCGCGGTACTGCTTCTCAAACTCCTGCTCGGCACGCGCTAGCAACGTGCCGATGGAGCCGGGAGCCACCCCCAGCACCGCCGCCAGTTCGGCGTAGGAGAGGCCGGAGTGGCGCAGGATGAGCAGTTGCGCCGAGCGATTGTTCATCTGGGCGAGTACCCGCCGCACTCGCTCCCGCTCGTCGCTCCGTTCCGCCTCGTCGGCGGGGTCCGACCCGGCGGAGGCGAGCGCCTGTTCCCCCGCCGCCTGCTCGTAGCGCTCGCGCCGCTTGCTGGCCCGAAGGGTGTTGAAGCCGAGGTTGGTCGCCACCCGGTAGAGCCAGCCCGCGAGGGCATGCTCGTCATCGTGCCGGGGTGCCTGGCGATGGAGACGCCAGAAGACTTCAATCGCCAACTCCTCGGCCTGGTCACGGTCATTGAGCAGCCGGAAGAGGACACCGTAGACCCTGCCCCAGTGTTGCTGGAAGATGGCCTCGAAGTCGGGCAAACGGTTCGGCACGGCGCGGGCGGTCTCGCCCGATAGGTTGTCTGCCTTCACAGTCACCTGTGTCCTCCGCACGGAGTTTGTGTCGCGCGCTTGATACTATAACACCGGCCAGAGACAGGGTGTGACAGAGGCGACGACGGACGACCGCTAACGGCAGGATGTGAGATGTGAGATGTGAGATGGGGTGAGGGATGGGGTGGGGGATGGGGATGAGGTGAGGGGGTGAGGAGGGGGGCAGATGGGTCTGAGGCCAGTATCGGCCAGTATTAGCCAGTACTGGCGGGCGATAAAGGCCAGTATAGTGGTAGATAGGTGCTATGTATATGTAGAGACAAGCCACAAGGATTGTGGGAAGAGTGGGAGGTTGGAGGCTCGTCGCCTGGTTATTACTCTTCGGCGGGGGTGGGGCCAAACCAGTCGCGGCTGTCTATCAGTTCGACTCGGTGGCGGTCCTCGGCGCAGTTTGGCCCCGGTTCCGGGAAGGCGACACCCATCCGCTCCCAGACCCATTCCGGCACCTCGCGCGCTCGCTGCGGGCAGAGCCAACCAAACAGACTCATCAGGCCGCCGAGGAGGGGTGCGTCTTTGCCGACGCGCTTGAGCAGGTGCCCCCAATCGAGTTTCGGGCCTGTGCGGTAGAGGATATTGAGCAGGTCCGGCCAGTCGCAGCGCTCCCGGTGGATAATGTACAGCTTGGACCAGATGAGTTCTTCCGGCGGCAGGAGCCGGACAGAGAGGCCGAGCATCTCGATTTCCGGCCCGCGCGTCAGCCACGCCTCGTCGATCTCGGCGCGGTGATTCGCGTTCTCCCAGATGACATCTACAAGCACATCGTCGCGGTAGGCTCGGTAAATCCAACTCCGGTCATACGGCTCTTTCTCGTAGTAGTCCGTGTAGCCCGCCTCACGCGTGACCTCTATGACTGCCTCGCGCTCCTGGGGCAGGATGAAGAGATCCAAATCTTTGGTGTTCCGCAGGCGGTGCGAGTAGGCGGAGAAAGCCAGCCCACCGCCGAGCGCGAAACGCAGGCCGCGCTCCTGAGCCTTCTGAATCACGGAGCGGTGGAGCTTCCACTCTTCATCGGGAATAATCTCCGACCAGTTGACGGGGCCTATATCCTCTGCGTTGATTGATGGTTCTGACATAACCCTCTCCTCGTAGTCGTCGCGGGTTGCGGAAAAGCAAATGATATACCCGCGCGCTTCTCCCTTCTGGCACACCCTTTGCTCCGCACCGGGTAGAACGTGCTGACTCGGAGGACGTATGCCTTACAATAAGTCTCTATGCGTAAAATGATCGAACCCTCTGCAATCGCCTGTATGAGTGTAGCCTGGGTGGATGCTTCACTGCGTTCAGCATGACAAGGGGAGGTGGCT
>DASVVH010000530.1:0-3798 GCA_036386615.1 Ardenticatenaceae bacterium | reverse complement strand
ACGCCGTATGCTTTCGCCACTCCCCTCCGGGGAGTTCATGTCCCCTCTAACTACCCATTTTGTGCCACCTCTATGTTTATAGGAGTTACGCAGTTGCGGGCAGAGGTCACGACCAATGCCTGAAAACCGCGCACCAGTACTAGTTGAAAGGGAGCGCTCTACAGAGTGAGCGACGCGGAGCAACGGAGCGGGCACCGCCCAAGGGGCACCCGCCGCACTCCCGGCTCGTTCCAACTGCGTAACTCCTAGTTTAATTGGTATAAGAACAATCATCTAGCGGTTGCCACGCGCTGGCATGGAGAGGGTCTATGCGTCTCGCTGGCATGGGGAACCTCCGGCCAGGGTAAGGCCGGGCTACCTACGCGACCCGTGCGATACGGCTATGACTTTGCGAGGGTCATGAGGCGGCGGGCGACGGTGAGGGCGGCTTCGGGTTTGGCGAGGCGCTGCGCGGCGTCGCGGGCGTCCTCGTAGAGGGTGGTGGGGCCGTTGCGGTCAAAGAGGCCGTGCAGGGCGATGAGCACCTCGTCGGCAGTGGGGGTGAAGCGCCCCGCGCCGCCATCCACAATCCAGCGCACGTTCCCCTCTTCCTGGCCGGGGATGAAGCCGGAGATGAAGATGGGAAGGCTGGCGGCAAGCGCCTCGCACAAGGTGCCCGGCCCGGCTTTCGAGATGAGGAGGTCGGCGGCGGCCATGCGGCGCGGCATGTCGCGCACGAAGCCCGTCACCTGGGTGGGGATGGTCCAGGAGTAGCTGTTGAGGCGGCGGCGCAGCCCCTCGTTGCGGCCCGCGATGACCATGAGCGAGAGGGGCAGGCCGCTGCTGTCTATGGCGCGGGCGTAGCCTTCCAGGTTGCCCATCCCCTCGCCACCCCCGACGAGCAGCAGCATGGCGCGGTCAGAGGGCATCCCGTACTCGCGCTTCATCGCCTCCTTGCGGCTGGGCAATTCGGCAAAGCGCAGGTCAATGGGCAGCCCCGTAATCTCGATGCGGTCGGGCGGGACGCCCGCGCCAATCGCGCGCGCCCGCGCCTCCTCGCTGGCGACGAAGGTGGCCTGTGCGCCGTGCCAGTACCAGAAGGGGTGCCCGGTAGCGAGGTCGGTGACGACGACTACGAAGGGCACTTCGGGGCGAAAGCGGCGCAGGAGGTTGCCCGGAACGCTGGTGGCGAGAGGGTGGACGGAGACGACCAGATCGGCGTCATGGTTGCGGAGGATGTTCCACAGCTTCGGCCCGGCGACGCTGGCATTGAAGGCTGTCAGCCCTTTGCGAATGAGCCGGGGCGAGGTGAGTTTGAAGACAGCGCTATAAAGCCAGGGGGCACGGTCTATCGCGGGCGGGTAGAGGCGGCCCAGTTCATCCCAGGGGGGAATCGCCGTCGCTTTGATAAAATCGAGCAACTCGACTGTGAACTCGCGCTTGTCGTCTATGCGTGCAATGGCGTGCTGGATCGCTTCAGCCGCCGCGCGATGCCCTCCTCCGGTATCGCTCATCAAGATTAAGATGTGTGGCACGGTTCCCCTGAATAGCGTCCTATCTGGACGGTAGAGTGCCGCCAGTTCAAGCAGACAAGTTTGAAGGCGTTTGACTTATTCCACCAGTAGGTCCACAGCATCATGCCGTGTCCCTACTCTTCAAGCATCTCTTCCCGGTGAATCAGGCGGTTTCGTGTAACTCGGCAAGCTCATCCTGCGGAATGACGGGATGGTGGCGCGCGGACCACCAGACGGTCCAGACAGCCAGCAGCAGCAGGGCGAGGCCGACAATCATGGTGACGGGTGGGATGCCGATGCGGTCAGCGAGAGTGGCAACAAAGAGCATGGGCGGAATGCCGAGGACGTTCGCCATAAGGTACTGCACGCTGTAGACGCGGCCTCGAACCGAATGCGGCGAACGCTCCTGCAACATCGTCTGCGCGGGAATGCCGATGAAGGCGAAGCCCAGCCCCAGGCCGAAGGCGAGCACCATCGTCGCCGCCGTCATGCCCGTCGAGCCTTCCCAGTAAAAAGAGATGAGGGAGAGCACGGAGAGCACTATCCCCTGAAGCACCAACCCCCCGTTCGAGAGGTTCTCGCGACTGAAAAGATGGCCGATACGGGAGATGAGGAAGGTGCCGCCCAGCATACCGATGCCCGCCGGGGCGAAGATATAGATGGCGTCCTCCTTGCTGACGCGCAGAATCACGTCAGCGAATTTGGGTGCGATGACGGCGAGAATCATCGCCACTGTCGCGGTGATGGAAAGGTTCAACATCGGAACCCAGATGGATGGCGTGTTCCGAACGAAGCTCAATCCTCCGCGCAGTTCGCGCCAACTTCGCTGGAGCGCGCTTTCCACGTCTTCCGCCGCCGTCTTGCTCATGTGGGAGAGAACGGGGTCGGGCGGGAGTTTGGCAAGGAGCCACGATGCAACGGCATACATGATAGCCACGAGGGCGAAGGAGACCTGAATGCCGTTGCCACTGCCGAACCAGCTATCCCCTATCTTGATGATGAAGGGGAAGAGGATGAGCAGCCCCAGAACCTGCGAGCCGGTGATGGTCAGGTTGAAGAGCGAGTTGGCGACGATGAGCCGCTTGCGGCCCACGAGCATCGGGATGGTGGCCCCCTCGGCAGGCGCGAAGAACTGGGCGATGGCGCTGGCGATGAAGGTAACGCTGTAGACCCAGACGAGTAGGAAGCGCCCGCTAAAGAATTGCAGCGCGACGATGTAGCTCAAGGCCGTGATGATGCGGAGGACGTTGGAGCCGACGAGGATGCGCCGCTTGGGAAAGCGGTCCACGACGATGCCCGCGATGGCGCTGAAGAGGACGGCGGGCAGCGTAAAGGCGAGAACCATCAATCCGGTGTGGCCCGTCGAGTTGGTAAGTTGCAGAATCATCAGCAGTTCGACGTAGTGAATGCCGTTGTGCGCCGTCTGCGAGAGAATCTGCGCGAGCCAGAGGTTGCGGAACGCTTTGATTTGCAGCAGGCCGCGAAAGGACTTCTCGCTCTCGGTCAGGCTCGGTTCGGTGCGGCCCTGTGGAATCACAGTCATAGTGTGTGCTCGTCGTTTGGCGGCAAAAGCTGTTTCATTCGTTGACGCAGGACACGGCGCTCCAACAGCACTCTGCGCCCGCACCCCTCGCAGACCAGCCCGATGTCCGCGCCGAGGCGGACGACCGTCCAGGTATCGCTGCCACAGGGGTGCTTTTTGCGGAGTTGCACGCGGTCCCCCAGAGCCGGGGCGTACTCTGTCATCGTCATCTCAAGCACCTAATGGAATCGCTCTCTGATTCAAAGGCCACCCTATTCCGGTAAAGTATAGCAGCTTTTGCCGCTAGGTTTGAACTGCTAAGAATGAGCGACTGGTGGCGGATGTTGTTCCATAGAAGCAAAAGGTTGTGAGTGCAAGATTGCTTCCACCCGGCGGGGCAGGCGGCGGGATGACAGAGCGGCGCTGTTGCGTGTATACTTGATGAGAGCCGCGCCTGCTTTACCCTTACGCATTCCTCGCGGTCCGGGTTGCGACCTTCTTCCAGGTTAAAGAAGCAAGTTTATGAGCCTACCTGACGAATTGGAACGAGAGTTGGAAGCGGTGTCCTCGAAAGTGGAAGCGAGGTGGTCCTGTAAGGTAGCTAATACCTCTTGGATGTGAGGGGCTACATAGTGCTACTCCTAGTTCTGCCATTCCAGTGCTTCTTGCCAAGTAACCATTTCGGCCGACGGCCCAATAATGGCATCCTTTGAGGCAAGATATTCTGCTTCCGTCATTGGCTCGAAGTAAGTTCGATATCGTACACTGCTTGAATCAGTGAGT
>DASVVH010000529.1:0-4369 GCA_036386615.1 Ardenticatenaceae bacterium | reverse complement strand
CGGGAAGAATCCCGCGCGGCACGGCATAGGCATCATGGTGGCCGACATCCACCACGACATTCAGCCCCAGGCGGCTGTGAGCAGCGATGGAGTCATACATTGCGCGATACAGGCGTGCCACAAGTGGCTCAAGGTCCTCGCGTTCGCCGCCGGGCCGCAGCCCAATCCCCGGCTGATACTGGGGAGGCGTCATCTGCATAAAGCCATCCACGCCCAGGTTCATCCACACGCCATCAAAAGTGTTCTGGATGATGGCGGCGATGCTCGACTTCCCGGAGCGCGGCGCGCCATTCAAAACAACTATCTGTCCTGGGGCATCGCTCTCCGCCATACTCTCCCTCTCAACTGACCGGATGAAATTGAATACAGGTCTAAGCGTGGGCTTCTTAGACCTGTATTCGGACTATCTATAAGGCTCGTGCTCGGCGACCACAGCGGGCGGTTTAATGCATGTGCCGGACGGCGAAGCGAGAGCCTCGCGTCAGGGCTTAGGGAAACAGTCCGCTCATCAGGGTAATCAACGCCTCGTTCTCCCCAGCGTAGGTGACAACGTACTGGTCGTCGCTCCACAGATGCATCGCCGTCATCCGCATGACAGCGTCCTGCACTCCCGCTTCGTCAGCAAAGGCGTAGAGCGTCACGGTCTCGCCCTGGATTGTTACCTCCCATACGTCCGCGTTCAGGTTGGTGTCGCGTCCTTGAGAGACGACGCTCTCCGCCGCGACGCGCTCCAGGAACGGCTCAATCAGAGAGCGATCAAGCCCCGCGTCCGAGTCGGCGGGTACTTCAGAATCTGGTTGCGCGGGCTGCTCGGTAGCGGGTTGCGCGCAACCCGTTACCAGCGCGGCGATTACGAGCAAGAGCAACGCGACGAGTCTTGGTGACATGAAACTCCTCTTTTCTATGTGGTCCGTCTGTGACGGTTTCATTGGGTTCACTTCTACAACGCCATAAAGCGGCTGTAGGTTCCAAATTTTTAGTCATTCTCGCTCTTTTCGCCAAGCGCGATACGCCACAACAACCGCCAGCGCTCAACCGCGTCACGAACGCCCAGATGTAAAAATCCTTCCGGCGCTGCCGTTAGCGGTCGTCGGTCGTCGGTCGTCGCGCCCTCCGCTCATGCCAACTCCCTCACCAGTTGGGCGACTTGCTGCCGCAGGCGGGCAATCTCGGCGGTGTTGCCGCGCTCCTCGCCGTGCAGAGCGAACTGCCGCTTCTTCAGCCCAAGTTCGGCGGCGGCGTGGTGCAGGCGGCTCAGGCGGTGTGCGCGGCCAAAGCCGTGCTCCTGAGTGGCCCGCCAGCGGTCGCGCAGCCGGACGCGATAGCTGGCGGCAGCCAGCGCGTGCTCCTGGGGGAGCCGTTCGGCGGCGACCTCCTCCGCCAACTCTTCCCGAATCCACCGCTTCTCCGTGTTCGCGGCGACCAGCATCAGCACCAGCCACACGAGCACGCCCAGCCAGTCCGTGAAGAGGCTGACGAAGCACAAGAGCGAGGCGTCGGGCAAGGAGACGAAGAAGTTGTGAATCATGTGCAGCAGGATGGCCCCGGCGAGGCCGAGAAGGGGAGCAAGGTAGCGTGCCCAGGCACGACGCGCGTTGCGGGCGTAGCCCAGCCCCACGCCGAAGGCCGAGGTAAAGAGAGCGTGGTTCAGGCCGAAGATAATAGCCCGTAGAAAGACGAGCACGCCCCAGCCGCCCCAACCCTCCTCCACGTAAGCACCGATGAAGTAGAAGACGTTCTCCGTCATCGAGAAGCCGAAGCCCACCAGCGCGCCGTAGATGAGTCCATCCATCAGGCCGTCGAACTCGCGGCGGTAGAGCAGGAAGATGAGCAGGAGGGGAATCGCCTTGAAGACCTCCTCCACGATGGGCGCGACGACCGCCGCGCTGAGGATGTCGGCTCCCGTTCCGGTGGCGAGCACCTGTATCGGGATGTCGAAGAGGACCTCGGCGATGAGCGAGAGGGTGATGGCGGGCACCGCGCCCCACAGAAAGGTAATCGTCAGGAGCCAGACCGGCTCCCTCTCGTAGCGGTCCAGCCACCACGCCACGACGACGTGAAAGGCGGTGGGCACGAAGGCGACCAGGAAGGAGGCGAAGAGCGCGATAAAAATGTCCACTATCTTAACCCTGTCTTTTTGGCGACGGTGGCGAAACCGGAGAAGAGCTTGACCCAGGTGCGGCTCTCCGTGCCGCAGCACTGCGCGGCGCGTAGGTTTTCGAGGAACTGCTGTGGCCCGTCGAACGGCTCTATCTCGACGTAGCAGCGCCCAATCTCGATGGGATGATGGGCGTCGCTCCCGGCGGTGAGCGGCTTGCCGTGTTCCTCAGCGATTTCTCGCGCGTGAAGGTTGTCACCGGCGAGGAGGCAGCGCGCGTTCAAGCCCTCAATCATGTCTATCTGGTCCATGACGCGCAGCAGCGCCGCCTCGCCGATGGCGGACGCGCGGCGGGCGCGGTCCACCGGGTGCGGTACGGAGACCACCCCGCCCTGCTCGTGGATGCGCGCAATCGTCTCTTCGAGCGGCAGCCGTCGCGGAATCTCCTCTTGCAGGAAGTAGCCAATGACCTCGCCCTCCAGCGTGCGAATCTCCTCGGCGAGAATCACGGGGAAGGGCGCAATCTTCGCTAGCTCGAAAGCGCCGCGCATGGTGTTGTGGTCCGTCACGGCGATGCCGTCCAGCCCACGCGCCTGCACAGCCCGAATGATGGCCTCGTAGGAGCTAAGGGAGTCGGGCGAGTGGAAGGTGTGCAGGTGTAAATCCCATTTCATGTGAGCGAGGAACCGTGAGTGATATTCGTTGGGCATGATGTGAGCGATGAAGGACGACCGACGACCGACGACCGCTTACGGCTTAACGGTAACGGCGGGTGGGTAGGATGCCCGCGCAAGGTGTAAGCTGTTCTCATTCCACATCTGCGATTTCCATCTCGAAGATGGTCTCGCGGTTTGTGACCCAGAGATGGTCTTCGGTGTCAAACGCCATGCCGAAGGCGACGCCGGGCACTTCGATAGTCGCCAGATAGCGCCCGCGCGGGTCGAAGATTTGGACGCCCTGAAAGCTGCTGACGTAGACGCGGCCCTGCCCGTCAACGGCGATGGCGTCCGCCGCCTGAAACTGGCCCGGCTCGTCCCCACTGCCGCCGAAGAATGAGAGGTACTGGCCGCCGGAATCGTAGCGGAAGACCCCCTCTTCCAGCCGTCCGCGCTCGCCCAGCAGTCCCAGCGCGTAGACGTTGCCCTGCCCGTCCACCGCCACCCTTTCAAACTGGCTGCCGCGCTCGCGCTCCGGCACCTCGGCGGTGCGGACGACGTTCCCGCCCGCGTCCAGCCAGACCAGCCGCTCGCCACGCTCGTTCACCAGCAGGCCACCATCTGGAAGCGGGGCCACGTCCTCCAACACCAGGGAGAAATCGCTGGGGTAGGTGATGGTGCCGAGGTGCGTGCCCGTCGCCCCCTCGTAGCGGTGAATCTCGAAGCCCTGCGCGATGTAGACCGTCCCATCGCGTGCCACCTTCATGCTCGTGACGGGGTTCAGATCGTTCACGACCATCCACTGGCTCTGGTGCTCCCCCGCCGCGTTGAAGCGCTGGATGCGCCCGGAACTGTAGTCCGCGACGTAGACGTTGCCCGCCGCGTCCACGCCAATCTCGCGCGCGTCGTCCAGCCTGCCCACGCCCGTTCCCTCGCCGCCGAAGGCAAGCAACTCGCGTCCGACGCCCGGTGTGGCGGTTGGTTGTGGTGTTGGAGAGGCTAGAGTGAAGGCAGCGTTCGGCGTGGCGATGGTCTCTAACTGTTCGACAATGCCCGTGAACTGCTCTTCGCCACCTATCGCGCTCAATGCACCATATATGATGCCGCCGGTAGCGAGCAGCACGACGAGCATAGCCAGGAGTATCAGCCCACAGCCGCCTCTCGCGGCGGATGGCTGAACGACCACCGGAGCCGAGACGTTGATGCTCACCGATGGCGGCGGTTCCGGCGGGCGGGGGCGCAGCGCCTCCGGCACGATGGCCGTGTTGCCGCAGTAGGCACACTGAACGGTGCTAGCCCCTTCCTCGTAAACGAGCGGGGCGTGGCAGGACGGGCAACGGAAGCTCTCAGACATGGATAGGTCCCCCTGGTGCAGTGGGAAATGGAAGACCCTACAGGTTGGGTAGCGCCTCAGCCACAGGTGGCGAGGCAGGAAGATTCTCAGGCTCCGGGGCGAAGAAGAGATGACGCTTGATGAAGAGGGCAGCGAGGCCGACGAGGGCCGCTCCCCACAGCGAGCCGAAACGCGCAATCAGCGTGGCGGCAGTGGCGGGGCCGGGAGCGAGGCCAACGAAGTAGTCCAGCAGCCCGGCCATGCTCCCCTCCGTGCCGCCCA
>DASVVH010000528.1:0-7747 GCA_036386615.1 Ardenticatenaceae bacterium | reverse complement strand
AGTTCAACGTTCTCCGGCATCACCACGCGCCCCAGCCTTCGGTCTTCCTCCGCCTGCGCGACCACACTCGCCAGATTTTCCTTAAAGGGTGGGTAGACGGGGCCGTATTCGGTGATGATGGCGGTGATGAGGCGGTTGGGTGTGATGTCGAAGGCGGGGTTGCCCACGCGGACGCCCTGCGGCGCGATGCCGAGCGGGTCGTTGTCGGGGTGTGTCACCTCGCGTGACTCCCGCTCCTCGATGGGGATTTCTTTGCCCGTCGCCGTTCGCAGGTCAACGGTGGAGGTCGGCGCGACGACGTAGAAAGGAATCTCGTTGTCCTTCGCCACTGCCGCCAGCTTGTAGGTGCCAATCTTGTTCACCGCGTCGCCGTTCGCAGCAACGCGATCCGCGCCGACGAGCACCGCATCCACCTGCCCGGAGAGCATGTAGTAGCCCGCCGCGTTGTCCGCAATCAGGGTCATCGGCACGCCCCAGCGCATCAGCTCCCAGGCCGTCAGCCGCGCCCCTTGCAGGCGGGGCCGCGTCTCGTCTACATAGACGTGGATGCCCTTGCCCTGCTCGTGCGCCGAGCGGATGACGCCGAGCGCGGTGCCCCAGTCTACCGTCGCGAGGCCGCCCGTGTTGCAGTGGTGTAGCACGTTCGCCTGCGGCGGCAGGAGCCGCGCCCCGTGCGCGCCCATCGTCTGGTTAATCAGCACGTCCTCGTCTGCGATGCGCTTCGCCTCCGCGATGAGCGCGCGGCGAATCTCGTCAAGGTCGTCGCTCTCAATGGCGTGCGCGCGGTGCAGCATCCGCTCCAAGCCCCAGCGCAGGTTCACCGCCGTCGGTCGCGCGGCATACAGAACGTCGTGCGCCTCCTGCAAGTCACGGAGTAGACCCTCAACGCTCGTCGCCCCACTCTGGAGTGCCGCCAGCGCCATGCCGAAGGCTGCCGCCGCGCCGATGGCGGGCGCGCCGCGAATCACCATGTCGCGGATGGCCTCCGCCACCTCGCGGTAATCGTCGTACTCCGGCCACTGCTCCTCGTGGGGCAGCAACCGCTGGTCAATCATCTTGACGACGTTCTTTTCGTCTACCCACTCAATCGTCCGCACGCGCTTCGCCTCTCCTGCCGTTTCGTGGCGGCTGCTGGTCCTCGAACATAAAAAAAGCCCCTCACCCTGATGAGAGACCTTCCATGAATGGCGCTATGAGTGGCAACGCTGGGAGTCCCTCATCTTTCGCGTGGGCGCTACCGAGACCTCGGCGCTACCTGCCGGATTTGGCACCTGGCGTCGCTCCCGCGTTGCTGCCTGGAAGCACACTGGTTGCCGGGGGTTCACAGGGCCGGTCCCTCCCCCCCTCGTGATGAGTCGTAATCTTTGGTTCAGACGGAGTGTAGTGTATGAATATAAGAGGCTTTGTCAAAACTGGGCCGGAGTGGTTGCCAATCCTACGCCAGAAAGAGCACCGCCACGCCAACGATAGCCACTATCGTCCCCAATATGGACTGCCACCCCAGCCGCTCCTTGAAAACAATGTAGCCCACCGGGAGGAGGAAGACGGGCGGCAGGGCCATAATCGTGCTGGCGACGCCGACCTCCGTCAGTTGCACGGCCACCAGCGATAGCCAGACGCCGAGGAATGGGCCGATAATCGCGCCACCAATAATCTGCAAGAGGGCGGGGCGCTGCTCCGTGAGGCGCTGCACGGTGATTCCAGCCTGACCGCGCATGAAGGTGAAGGCCCAGATGACGCCAGCCGCCACCAGCATCCGAATGAGGTTGCCGGAGAGTGCGGGGAAATCCGGCCCCAGCCCCTTCTTCGCCAGAATCAGCCCCAATGCCTGGCTCGTCGCCGCGCCGAGGCCGAAGAGGAGGCCCAACAGGTAGTTCTTATCGCCGGGCGCGCGGTTGCGCTGCCCCTCCCGACCGAGGATGACCCAGGCGATGCCGCCCACCGTCATCAGCAGGCCAGCTATCTCCCGACCAGCTAGCGTTTCCGAGAGGAAGAGCCACGCGAAGAGCGCCGCCACAATCGGTGAGAGGCTCATCATCAACATGCTCAGGCGCGGGCCAATCCAGATGAACGCCTGGAAGAGCATCGCGTCCCCCAGCACCAGGCCGATGAAGCCCGACAGCGCCAGCCATCCCCACTGGCCGGGAGTTGCTTGCAGCGGCAGCAGTTGGCGGTAGACAAGCCAGTGAGTCACCACGAGGAAGAGCACCGCCAGCAGGAGCCGCGTGCGATTGACCACCATCGAGCCGACGCGCTGCCCGGCCAGCGTGAACAGTGTGGACGTGCCCGTCCAGCAGAAAGCGGTCATGAGGGCGGCCAGTTCACCAACAGGCATCTATCAGTTACTCCAGCTATCAACACGAGCCGCTATCTTACTCCCGCGCACAGGCGATGCAATTTTAGGCACCGATGGATGAGGCGAGGCGGGATGCAGGCGCAGAGGCTGATTATGTGAAGTAAGGCCGACAAAAGCCTACATTGAAGGGCGATAATGTCGGCCCTAGTTGACATAACATTAGAGCATGGGTGTAGGGCACAAGACGTACAGCTTTGACGCGGACCCGCTTTTGCCTCGCGCTATTGATTCGCCTACTCTCTTCCTGCATACTCCCGCACACCTGGATTATCCAGGTACATAGTTCGCCGCGCTGTTACTGTCTGTGAGAGGAATTCGCATGAGGAACGCCGTCTACACGCTCCTGGGCTTCCCCGCCGTCTGGCTGCTCTCCGCGCTGCTGCACACCATTGACTCCGACATCAACGGCGTCAGTGGCCTCGCCGCGCCGGGAGTGCTCCTCTCGGTCACGGCCATCGCCTTCTTCCTGTTCCTGCCCGCGCTCCTCCCCCTGCTTGCCTTTCGCTTTCAGGGTCGCCGGGGATATGGCGCGGCGCTGCTGCTCGCATCCGGCGCGGTAGGCATCGTCATCGCGGCGTTAGGCTCCTCCGCGACGAACGTGGGAGGGTGGCTGCTCTCCTTCTTCGGTGTGACGCTCATCTGCGCGCTCGTCTTCCTGCTGGCGACGCTCCCCGCCGTTCTCGCGTTGAGACAGCAGCGTCAAGGGTCGCCAGCGTAACCCGCGACGCCGCGCCGCCCCTAGTCTCTATGCGTAAAATGATCGAACCCTCTGCAATCGCCAGTATGGGTGCAGCATGCTGGGTGGATTCTTCGCTCCGCTCAGAATGACAAGGGGAGGTGGCTCGCTTGCAATCGCCTTCAACACCTGAGTGACAGAGCCACTACATGATTTTACAGATAGACACTTAAGCCATGCTTTACCTCCAGCCCTACCTCGATTTTATCGAGCACGCTAACGCGGGGCGCTTCCGCGACGCCCTGCTCTCGCTCGAAAAGGTGTGGCTCGAGGAGCGCAGCGAGTTTTACGCGGGGCTACTGCAACTGATGGTCGCACTGAACCAACTACACCTCGGCATGAGGCCGGGGCGCAGCCTGCGCCGCGCCCACGAGCGCATCGCCCCTTTCGCCCCCTCTTACAAAGGGCTGGATGTCGTCTACCTGCTCCGCTTCATCGAGCAATGCGAGGCCCTGTTCTCCTCCGACAAGGCTATCTCGCCCGCCACAATCCCCAAACTCACTCTCGTCCTTGCCGACCTGTAGCCCTGCTCAAGTCTCTAACCGTAAAATGACCGAAGCCTCTGCAATCGCCTGTATGGGTGTAGCATCCTGGGTGGATGCTTCACTGCGTTCAGCATGACAAGGGGAGGTGGCTCGCTTGCTATCGTCTTCAACACCTGCGTGACAGAGGCCACCGGATGATTTTACGGTTAGACACTAAAGCTTTCTCACGCACCGAACTTTTCACTATAAGAGCGTGTACAGTTTTTCCGTAACCAGTGGTCCCCGGAGAGACCTATGGATCTGATTCGACGCAGCCAGGCCGGAGATGCCGACGCCTTTGCCGCTCTGTATCAGCAGTACAAGAACCTCGTCTACAAAACTGCCTACCTGATGCTCAACAGCACGGAAGAAGCGGAGGATGCGCTTCAGGAGGTCTTTTTACAAGTGCATCGCTCGCTGCCCTCCTACCAGCCGGATAAAGCCGCCTTCACCACTTGGCTCTACCGCGTCACGGTGAACCACTGCCTCAACCGCCGCCGCAAGCGCCGCTTGCCGATGCTGCCCCTCACCGAGCGGCCCGCCTCAGCCTCTATCGAGACGCACGTGATGAACCGGAAAGATATGGCCCAGGCGCTCAGTGGCCTGAGCGAGAAACTACGCGCGGTGTTGGTCCTGCGCTACTACTGGGACCTCCCCTACGCCGACATTGCCCAGATACTCGAAATTCCCGTTGGAACCGTGAAGTCCCGTCTGGACCTGGCGCTCAGGGCGCTGCGGGCCGAACTCGTCAGGGAAAGCGCCCCGCCGTTCAGGACTGCACCGGAAGGGGAGGTGGCGAAATGAATTGTCGGGAGGTTCAACCCCTGTTGGTCGCCTATCTGGATGGCGAGGTGACGCCCTCCGAACAGGAACTCGTTCAGGCGCATCTCGCGGAATGTGAGGATTGTCGGGAGGAGGTCGCCCTCCTGACGGTACTGCAACAGCAGGTGCGGCGCACCCTTCGCGGCGAGGTCGAGGAGGCGGCTCCGTCACCGGAGGTTTGGGAACAGCTACAGGCAAGGCTCACACGAGAAGAAGGAGGCCCCATGAAACGAGTCCATCAATTCTTCACAGGCGCGCAGGCCGTCGCGGGCGTCGCCGTCATCCTGCTTCTGGCGCTCGTCGCGGTGCTCGTGCTCTCACCCGACAGGCGCGCTTCAACCGCCGCCAGTCAGATTCCAAACGCTGGCGCGGCGGATACGGTCCCCGCTGCTCCACCTGCTCCCGCCGTTGATGCAGCCGCGCCAGCTCCAGCGTCCGCAGGCGAACCGAGCGGGGCGGAGGAAACAGACTCGCCCGACGCGCAGCCGCCAACGGGGGACAACAGGGGCGCTGGCCCCGAAATGAGGACGGTTGCCGGATTGCGGTATCTGGTCTGGCCCGGCACCCAGTGCGGGCAGGACCATCCTGTTGAGCCTATGCCGACTCCCAATGAGGAGGAGCTACAGGAGCAATTGGAGCAATTCCACGCGCAGGAACAGCCTATCACGCTGGAAGAGGCGCAGGCGCTCCCCTTTGGGGTTCCTGCCTGGGCACCGGAGGGCTTTGAACTCAAGACGATGCGTGACGTTGGTACGATGGTCTTCCTGACGTGGAAGGATAGCTACCAGCAGAGTATCTCGTTCATCGCCGTCCCGTTCGAGCCGAATGGAATGCCCATGCCGCAGCGTGGCCCCATCCCCGTCGTAGAAGGCGCGGTGCAGGAGGTGGAGGTCAATGGCCGTCCCGCCGCCTTGCTACTCGGCATCTGCAACATGAGTGGAGTAAACGGAGGCGGCCTGGGGTTCTGGGACGATAGGGACACCTATGCTCACATGAACTGGACCTCTACGACCCGGCCCTTCTCGTACTCCCTCTCGAAGCACGCCAACGAGATTTCAGTGAGCGCAGAAGACTTGATACAGATGGCCGAGTCCGTCCCCTAGCGGCTGAGTCCATCACAGATAGTCTCCTCCTGCACAGCACGAGGAGGCCCAGAATAAGAGAACTCTGGGCCTCCTCGCGCTTTATGGAGGATTGCACTAGAAGTTAGACTATTCGTAGACGAAGGACGAAAGACGAAGGACGAAAGCAACGGCATACAGCCCGATTGCGGTGCCTCCC
This sequence comes from Ardenticatenaceae bacterium, assembly GCA_036386615.1. Taxonomy (GTDB): domain Bacteria; phylum Chloroflexota; class Anaerolineae; order Ardenticatenales; family Ardenticatenaceae; genus DASVVH01. Next base: position 2,028 of record DASVVH010000528.1, on the reverse strand, counting down.
CATTGGCCTCTATTTGATTTCTCTATCAGGTTATCGCTGTTTGACTATCTACACGCTCGATGATGGCTTCGTCGCGTCGGGGTCGGAGGGGTCAGGCGTGAAGCGGGGCGCGGGCCTGCGCGGGGCGCGGTTTGCCCGACCCTTCTCCTCCTCGTACATCTTCAACAGTTCCACCAACTCGCTGTTGATGGCGGCGGCCTCGTTGCGCTGGCGCTGCCGTTTCTGCGCCCGGATGTAATCGAAGATGTCCGTCTGCACGGCGCGCGGATCCTGCACCCAATCGAAGGTGAACATCCCCTGCTGCCCCGCCGTCTGGATATGTACGTTCCCGACGCCGAACATCACCATCAACGGGTTGTTCTGCACGTACCGGATGTCCTGAATAGTGTCGAGCGGAGCGCGTCGCGTCGTCTGGTTGAAGCCGAAGGGCCTTTTCTCCTCATCCAGAATGGCGTCAGGCGTGAGCATGTAAACGTCGTTCCGCCAGTCAATGTAGTGCCACAGCAGCCACCCCACGTTAAACACGAAGAGCATGCCCGCCAGCAGCCACAACATATATGCCGCCTGCCCCGTCAGGTCGAGGTTAAACTCCGCCACGAGCGTGGCCGACAGGATGGCAAAGAGCAGCACGTAGGCGGGCGTGGACTCCTTGAGCAGGATGAGCCAGTGCTTGCGCCAGATAATCCTGCCGCCAATCTGCTCCCGCATGATGGGTTGCAGGAAGTGCAGCAGGCGGTTGAACACCCTCCCCAGACCGGGCGGAGCCTCCGGCGCGGGCGGGGCGGGCGGGATCGGCTCCGCCGCCACAGGCTCCGTGTGCGGCTCCAGCCCCAGGGCGGCGCGGAGCGCGCGGCGCTTCTCCTCCTGCTCCTGGTGCGACACCTGATTCCGCTCCTTGTTCAACTCCGCGATGATGCGCTCCGCGATGACCTCCGCGCCGGGCATGTAGTCCAGCACCAGCGCTCCGACGCCCTCCCCCTGTGCCCCGGTGGCGATAATCACCTTCCCATAGCCAAGTATCTCTCCCAGTGGCGTCGCGTGCGCCACCGTCACGTTCTGAATCTTGCTCAGTGGGGCCTCGTAGCGCCTGCTCACCAGCCCGATAACCCGCTCCACCTGAATCACGCGCTGGTCCGTGACGATGTAGTGGTCGTTGTACCAGTCTATGAACTCCCACACGCCCCACGCGAGCGGCACGAGCAGCGCCAGCAGCCAGACGACGGCGAAAACGCTCTGCGCCGCGACGTTCGTGCTGAAGACCGCCGCCCCCACCGCCAGCGCCGCCAGCAGCACCAGCAGCATGACGACAATTTTGCCGGAGCGCCGCAGCAGCGCAATCCAGTGCCTGCGGTCAAAGTACAGGACAATCTCGTCATCTGCCTGCCCATCGAAGCGCATCATGCTCCGCGCCTCGATAGTCTGCCCCTGCTGCGCCAGCCCCTGTTCCAGCACGGGGAACTGCCGCAGCAGCGCGAAGAACGCCTCCCGCTCGATGAACAGGACCTCGCCCTCCGTCGTGGCGCGAATCGTCACGCCGCGCGGCTCGCCGTCTATCAGCGACACGTCCCCGAAGAACTCGCCGGGGTAGAGCAGGTTGATGCGGTGGCTCTCCCCCGCCTCGTCCTCCCACACCACCTCGAACTGCCCGTCGCTAATCATGTAGAAGTGCTGCGCGGGGTCGCCCTGGCGGAAGACAATCTCCTCCGGGCGGTAGACGCGCACGTTCACAACCTCCCGAACCTCGTCCAGCACCTCTTCAGGCAGGGGGTCCAGCAGGGGCTGGCGGTACAGTTTTTCGAGAGTCGGGTCCATTAGCCGGGTCCGGGGTGTTTGAGATGCTTCATTATATCGCCCGCCCATGCTGCTTTCAAGGGCGTATGCGCCTTTGCCCAGGGCAATCGCATCTTAATGGTGGAGAACCTTGAGCAAGTAGGAGTGATCCCAAGCCGCTTTGAGGCGCTTGGTGTGAATGCCGCCTTTGAGCGAGGACTCCTGCGTGAGCAGATTGAGCGCCATGTGGCGCAGGAT
>DASVVH010000527.1:0-2752 GCA_036386615.1 Ardenticatenaceae bacterium | reverse complement strand
GTCGCCTACAGCCGCGAGTGAACCTACTGTCGGGGTCTTGCCGCCCGCCACACCGACGGAAGCGGCCTCGCCAACGGTTGTGCCGACGCTCGATGCCGAACCCTCGCCAAGCGCAACGGTTGAAGCGGCCCCAGAGTTGACGGTGGTGGATTTCCCGGAGGCGCGCTCGGTTTCTGTGGCGGCAGTGGCGGATGGCACGGTGTACGTGGCGCTGGGGCAGAGGGAGAATCTTTTCGTGGCGCGCTCGTCAGATGGCGGGGCGAGCTTCGATGCGCCCGTTCAGGCGAACCTGGATGCTCCGGCTTTCGTCATGGCAATTGAGCGGCCCGCGATTGTTGCCGACGAGTCAGGGCGGGTCAGCGTAGGGTGGCTACAAGCGGGGTTGGTCTGGTACGCGCTCTCGGAGGATGGCGGGCGCACCTTTGGACCTAGCCGACAGGTGACGAGCACGCCTCGCGAGTTTCCTACGCTGCTGGGGATGGGCGTGGACGAGGAACACAACCCGGTGCTGGCGTGGCTTGAAGGGCACGGTTCCCTATCAGTTGCACGCTTCCACGATGGCGGCAACTCGTTCCCGGTGAGTCGCGTGATGGAGCACCGGGTCTGCGATTGTTGCCAGCCGCAGCCCGTCGTGGTAGGGGGGCAGGTGCTCGTGGCCTATCGCAATTTGGAGGAGGGCGAGGGCGGGAGGGACATTCGAGACATCTACGTCCTGCGCTCCGGCGACGATGGCGAGACGTTCGAGGAGGTGCGGGTCAGTGACGAGGCGTGGTATTTCCCTGCCTGCCCTATCTCCGGCCCATCGCTGGTGACGGATGGCGAGCAGGTGTACGCCAGTTGGATGGATGGCCGCAACGACGACGAGGGCGACCTGAGCGAGACCGACATCTGGTTCGCAGCCTCGGCGGATGGCGGGCAGACTTTCTCCCGCAACGTGCGGGTCAACCCGGAGAGCGAACCGGGCTATTACCATAACCTGCCCAGCCTCGCGGTTGCCGATGATGGGCGGCTGCACATCGTCTGGGAGACGGACGAGGATGTACGCCACGTTCTCTACTACGCCTCGTCATCGGATGGCGGGCAGATGTGGGCCGCGCCGCAGGTCATCACTAGCAGCGACGACGGCACCGAACGCGGGCGACCTCAATACGCGACGCTGGTCGCGGGCGGGGAGGGCCGCCTGCACGTTAGCTGGGTGGATAATCTGGGCGCGCACGTCGCTAGTTGGACGGGGGAGTAGGGCGCGGTACAACTTTCACCCTTTTGAAGCAAATGGCGGCGGAATCGGCAAAATTCGCCTGACTTTTCGGTGAATCCGGCTGCTGTGCTATAATTCTGGTTACGCTTTCCCAGGAAACGGAAAGCGTCTCTTTTTTACGGAACCGAGAGGCAATCGCTATGAAAGACACTCGACACGAACCTGTGTTTGAGTTTGAAGCTTACGATAACGAGGCGGCGCTGGACTTCGATGGCGAGGTGATGGAGGTCGGAGTCCTGCCCGTGCGTGATACGGTGGTCTTCCCGCACATGGTCTCGCCACTCTTTGTGGGGCGGGAGAAGAGCGTGAAGGCGGTTGAGGCAGCGATGAACGAGGACGAGCCGGTCCTCGTGGTGACGCAGCTAGACCCGGAGGTTTCGGACCCGACGGCGGACGACCTCTATACGTTCGGGACGGAGTTCAGCATCGGGCGCATCCTGCGGATGCCGGACGGCACGACGAGCATTCTCGGCCAGGGCGAGGCGCGGATGAAGGTGCTCGAATGGCTGCCCGGTGAGCCGTTCCTGCGGGCGCGCGTGCTGGTCATCAACGACGAGAATGAGCCGGGCTTGGCGACCGAGGCGCTGATGCGCGCGGTGCTGGCGCTCTTCGAGAAGGTGGTGCATCTGAGCCACAACCTGCCCGAAGATGCTTACGTCGCGGCGATGAACGTGGACGAGCCGGGCTGGCTGGCGGACCTCATCGCGGCGATGCTGGAGTTCGAGGTGCCGCTGCGGCAGGAGATTCTGGAGACGGTGGACCCGGTGGTTCGGCTCCAGCGGCTCTCGATTATGTTGGCGCAGGAGTTGGAACTGCTGGAACTGGAAGACCGCATCCAGTCCCAGGTGCAGGACGAGGTGGACAAGAGCCAGCGCGAGTATTTCCTGCGCGAGCAGATGCGCGTGATTCAGGGCGAATTGGGCGAGACGGACCCACTGATGGCAGAGCTTGCCGAACTGCGCGAGCAGGTTGACAACAAGCAGATGCCGGACCCGATTCGGGAGAAGGCGCGCCGCGAGTTGCACCGCCTGGAGGCGATGCCGCAGGCCGCGCCGGAGGTGGGTATCATCCGCACCTACCTGGATTGGCTGTTGGACCTCCCTTGGGGGACGCGCTCCGACGACAACATGGACATCCTCCACGCGGACAAGGTGCTGGCGGCGAACCACTACGGACTGCCGAAAATCAAGGACCGCATTCTGGAGCACATCGCGGTTCGCAAGCTGGCGCAGGACAAGATGCGCTCGCCCATCCTCTGCTTCGTGGGGCCGCCGGGAACTGGCAAGACGAGCCTGGGCCGCTCCATCGCGGACGCGCTGGGCCGGAAGTTCGTCCGCATGTCACTGGGCGGCATTCACGACGAGGCGGAGATTCGCGGCCACCGCCGGACCTACATCGGCGCGATGCCTGGCCGCATCATTCAGGGGATGCGGACGGCGGGCACGGTGAACCCGGTCTTCATGCTCGACGAGATTGACAAGGTGGGGGCGGATT
>DASVVH010000526.1:0-6729 GCA_036386615.1 Ardenticatenaceae bacterium | reverse complement strand
TTGTGGAGGCGTCGTCCAGGTAGCGGCTCACGCGCTCCGCGCGGGAGGCTGCCGCTATGTCCAGGTCAAAGCGCTGGCGCTCCGCGCGCCGCCTCTCCGGGTCTGGCGAGAACCATTCAGGGTGTGCGGGATGGCTGCCGTTCGTCGGTGGGTAGAGCACCGGGTAATGCCAGGAGAGCCGCATCCCACGCTCGACGCCGGGGCCGATGTATTTCAGCAGCGCCTCCTCGCCCGCGTCCATCCACTCCCCACACGGCGGCGAGCGGTGGAAGAGGCCGAAGACGCCAAAGCCGCGCTCATACAGATCGAGGGGCGTCATTCCATTGAGGGTGCTGCCGAGTAGTGGGTACTTCGTCACGCGGGAACTCGCTCAAGCGCCGGGCGGAAGTCTACCAGGTGAAGCTCCAGCCGATTGCGCCCCTGCCAGTCCGAGCGCTTCACGGTAAAGGCGATATCCAGTCGCTGCGGCAGCCCGACCCGGCGGCTCCCCTGCCGGAAGGCGATGGCGCTCCATTGCCGCCTTGATTCGTCAACCAGAGTCAGTTTCAGGTGCTTGCCGCCGTCACCAACCGGACGCGCGTCGCGTACCATCACGTCGCGGCACATCCAGATAGGCTGCTGGTTCTCCGCCCCGAACGGGGCGAGTCCGCTGACGAAGTCCACTAACCCGTCACTTATCTCTTCCAGCGAAAGCTCGGCGTCGGCCTGAGTTTTGGGCCGCAGCGAGGCCGTCTTGCCGTTCAGGGTCTCGCCCACCACTTTGGACAACGCTGCTTCAAAAGCAGGTAGGTGCTCCGTGCGGATGGTGAACCCGGCGGCGGCGGCGTGGCCCCCGTGTCGTTCCAGCAGGTGCGCCACCCTGTCCAGAGCGCTGGTAATGTGGACTTCCGGAATCGAGCGGCAGGAGGCGCGGCTCCACTCCGATCCCTGCGCGACGACGACAGCGGGACGATAGAACTGTTCCAGGAGCCGCCCAGCGACCAACCCGACGATGCCCTCCGGGCAATGCTCGTCCGTCACCAGAAGGAGCGGGGCGTACGGATCGGTGAGTTGGGATAGAGCACGGTCCACCGCCTGCTGAGTGGAACTCTGCCGCTCGCGGTTCTTCGCCTCCAACTTTCCTGCAAGGCGATGCGCCTCGTCCAGATCCTGCGTTTGCAGGAGGTCGTAGGCGAGCATGGCGCTGTCCAAGCGCCCCGCCGCGTTGATGCGCGGTGCCAGCGCGAAGCCGATAGCCTCTTCGTCCACACTCGCGGGCGCAATCCGGGCTATTTGCATGAGCGCGAGCAGGCCGGGCCGCCGCGTGCGGCGCAACTCGTCCAGCCCATCCCACACCAGCTTCCGGTTCTCATCCGTAAGAGGCATCACGTCGGCCACCGTGCCGAGCGCCACGAGAGCCAACAACTCCCGCAGGTTGACTGGTTCGCGCTGCTTGCCTAGAGGTGAGCGCTGCTCCGCCAGCCAAAGGGCTTGCACCGTCTTCCACGCGATGCCGACGCCCGCCAGGCATTTGGCGGGGTATTCACAGCCGTCCTGGTGGGGATTGATGACGACAAGGGCAGGGGGGAGGTCGCGCGGGGAGTGGTGATCCGTTACGACCACGTCAATCCCTAGCTCGTTGGCGAGGATGATTTCCTTGTGGGCGCGGATGCCACAGTCCACCGTCACCATCAACGAGACGCCATCCGCCTTCATCTTGTGGATGGCGTCGGCGTTCAGCCCGTATCCTTCGTCCACGCGATGAGGGATGTACGGGCTGACCTCTGCGCCGAGGGCGTGCAGCCCCGTCACCATGACGGCTGTTGAGGTCACGCCATCGGCATCAAAGTCGCCGTGGACGATGATGGTCTCGCTCTGGGCGATGGCCTGTCGAATCCGCTCGACGGCAGCCTTCATCCCCCGCAGTTGGAACGGGTTTTGGTTCGATACCTGCCGCGTGAAGAAAGCCTCGACTTGGTCGCGGTCCTTCAGCCCCCGGTTCCACAGCAGTTGGGCAACTGGCCGTGGTAGCTCTGTGAACAGCGCAAAATGACTTTCCGGTGCGCGGCGTCGGACAGTCCAGAAACGGTCCAAAGGCGCTCTCCTCCCAGGATATTTTGCCATTGTAACACGCGCGAGGCGCAAACTAGAAATAGCACCGTAATTGAGCAGCAGATAATTGACAGTCTCCCAAAGCAGATAAGGGTGTCCATCTATCAGGGCAAGAGCAGATATGACAACGATAGGGCTATGTCAAAGTCGCACGACTTGTAATATGTCTGACATTTACAAAGCAGCTACTTATCACTGTACTGGCCGCTTTTCGCTCGCCAGTACTGGCCGTTACTGGCCTATACTGGCCTCTGGCCTCTGCGGCCCGTTGTCTCCTCCTTCGCCTACCTGACTTTGACACAGCCCTGATGACAACGAAATGTTGTTATGCCTGGCTCTACGGTGCTGATATAATGCCTATTCCATTGTTACGAATCTGAGCCAGGGTCCCTGTTAATAGGGAGAGGGCGCATGAACTCCGCACTCGTCATCACAGGCTTCATGGGCACGGGCAAAACGCTCGTGGGTCGCCTTGTAGCCCAAAGACTGGACCGCCCCTTTCTCGATCTGGACGAACTGGTGGAGGAGGTCTCCGGGCGTTCCATCCCCACGCTATTTGCAGAGGGCGAGGAAGAGTTCCGGTGGTGGGAGCAGAACGTACTGGGCAAGCTCGACCTCGCGCAGCATATCGTCCTGGCGACGGGCGGCGGCACCCTCGTCGGTGCCTGGAATCAGGGGCGCACTACTAACACCATGACCGTCGTGCTCGACGCTCCGCTCGATGTGGTCCGCGCACGGGTCGTTGAGGGGAGTGGGCGTCCTCTCGCTCCCAATCTCGACGCGCTTTACGAGCGCCGTGCTGCTGCCTATACCCGCCTCCCCATTCACGTTCAGGCGGCGAACCGCACCCCTGAGGAGGTCGCGGAGGAGATTGTTGCCCTATCGCGGCAGTGGCAGCCTACCTCGCAGCCAAGCGGCGGTGGCGAGACGTTGGAAGTGCGCGCGCCGGGTGGGGCCAACTATTCCATACACGTTCAGGCAGGCGTCGCGGCGGGCATCGGTGGCTTCGCTGGGCGCTACGCGCCGGGTGGGATCGCTCTCGTGACGGATAGCGTCGTCGGCCCTCTGTGGGGCGAGACCGTCCGCCACGACCTGCTGGCAGCGCGGCTCCGTGCCACCCTTGTCGAGATTCCGGCAGGCGAAGCGCACAAGACGCTCGATACACTTTCAACCATCTACGACCAGTTACTCGATGCGGGCGTTGATAGGGGCGGCGCGGTCGTCGCGCTTGGCGGCGGCGTGGTGGGCGACCTCGCGGGCTTTACCGCCGCGACATGGATGCGCGGCGTGCGAAGCTTCATCCAGGTGCCAACCACTGTCCTCTCGATGGTGGATGCCTCTATCGGCGGCAAGACGGGCGTGGACCACCCGCGCGGGAAGAACCTCATTGGGGCCTTCCGCCACCCGGACCTCGTTCTGGTGGACCCCGTTTTCCTCCAGACGTTGCCCCTGCGCGAGCTTCGCGGCGGGCTGGCGGAAGTCATCAAGCACGGCATCATCGCCGACCCCGGCCTGCTGGACGAGGTGGCGAGGTTGGAGTTGGAGCAGGAGATAGCTCCAACCGTTTGGGAGCCGCTTCTGGCCCGCGCGCTCCGCGTGAAGGCGGAAATTGTCGAGCGCGACCCCTACGAACAGGGCGAGCGCGCGAAGCTGAACCTGGGCCACACCTTCGGGCACGCCTACGAACTGTTGAGTGGCTTCGCGCTCTCGCATGGGGAGGCAGTCAGCGTCGGCATGGTCACGGCGGCGCGTCTTTCGGAGGTGCTGGGGCTGGCTCAAGAGGGGCTGGCGACTTGTGTAGAGCAAACTCTTTCCGGCGTCGGGCTACCAATCCGTTGGCCTGCTGCCAACGCGGAGGCCGTCTGGCAGACGATGCAGAGTGACAAGAAGAAAGGGTCGCAGGGGCTGCGCTTCGTTCTGCCGCGCGCGCTTGGTGATGTCGTCGTCACCGCGTCGGGCGAGGTGGACGAGGCGACAGTTCGAGCGGTCATCGAGGCGCAAAACCGCGCTTGAGAATCTGAAAGGAGCCAGTTCATGCGATTAGAGGGTAAACGAATCGCCTACCTCGTTGGGCCGGGGTTCGAGGATCTGGAGTTCTGGGTGCCGGTCATGCGGCTGCAAGAGGAGGGGGCGGTGGTCACAGTTGTTGGCATCAAGGGAGGGGAGACGTACACGGGCAAGGTGGCGTTGGAAGCAAAGGCGGACATCGGGGCGAGCGATGCCAGCGCGGAGGACTTTGACGCGGTTGTGGTGCCGGGCGGCTGGGCACCCGACAAGCTGCGCCGCTACGATGGGGTGAAGCGGCTGGTGCGGGAGTGCTACGAGCAGGGGAAGGTGGTGGGGATGATCTGCCACGCGGGACTGGTGGGCATCAGCGCGGGCATCGTGGCGGGGCACGAGTCTACGGGGAGTCTGGGCATCAAGGACGACCTGCTCAACGCGGGGGCGACGTGGCGCGACGAGCCAGCCTTCCGCAGCGGGAACATCGTGTGGGGCCGGGTGGTCGAGGACATTCCCGATTTCTGCCGGGAGTTGGTCAGGGCGCTGGCCGAAGATGAGCGAGGGGGCGCGTGAACGTCCTCGTGCTGCACGGCCCAAACCTGAACCTGCTCGGCTCACGAGAGCCGGAGGTGTACGGCTCGATGACGCTGGCGGACATCGAAGCGGCGCTTGAGGCGCGGGCGGAGGAGTTGGGCGTCAGCCTCCAGTTCTTCCAGTCGAACCACGAGGGCGCGCTGATTGACAGGCTGCACGAGGCACGCGGTTGGGCGGACGGCGTGCTCATCAACCCCGGTGCTTACACGCACACCTCGGTCGCGCTGCGGGACGCGGTGGCAGGGGTGGCGCTGCCGACGGTGGAGGTCCACCTGTCGAACACGCACGCGCGCGAGGCGTTCCGGCACCGCTCGCTCATCGCGCCCGTCGCGGTGGGGCAGGTGCAGGGCTTCGGCTGGCGGAGCTACCTGCTGGGACTGGAGGGGCTGGTGCGCTGGCTGATGGAGAAGGAGCTTTGAGGTATGAGACTTTCAAGGTGAACTGATCAGGTTCCCGCGCGTGCTATAATGTTGGCGGATAGCAGAGGCAAGGAGGGTGGGAAAATGACCTCAGTGGAAGCTACGGAATACATACAGGTTCTTGATACCGTGCGGAACTGGCCGCCGGACCTTCGGCTTACACTGCTACAAGACCTTTTGCAAACTTTCGCGCCGCGAGTCGAGAGAGCAGGAGATTCCGAGCCGACCTGGCAGCAAGCGCTGGGTCTACTCAATGTGGCACAGCCTGCCCCGGAAGATGCTGACATTCAACAGTGGCTGGACGAGCATCGCCTGGAAAAATACGGCTGATGCGAGTTCTGTTTGACACTAACGTTGTACTGGACGTGTTGTTGAAGCGCGAACCTTGGCTACAGGAATCGCTGGCCTTGTGGCAGGCGAATGACGAGAGACGTATTACCGGGTATGTGACGGCCACAACTGTGACTGACGTTTTCTACATTGCACGGCGGCTTGCAGGATTAGAGATTGCTCGCACGGCAACGCGCGTTTGTCTGGAAGCCTTCGACATCTGTGCAGTAGAGCGCCAGACGCTAGAAGCAGCGATGGCGTTCGCTGGTGCCGATTTTGAAGACAACCTGCAAATCGCATGTGCCATTCTGATGGGTCTCGATGCCATCGTCACACGAGACCAGGAAGGGCTTCGCAACTCCCTCGTGCCAGTGCTGAGTCCATCAGACCTGCTAGCACAACTTCCCTAGAACCGCGCCTCTGATACCGCGTTCGGCTAGCGTTCCCAGGAGAAGCGGCGGGTGAAGGGCGGCATGGCGGTAACGGCGTCTATGGTGGCCTGACGGTTGCCCGCGAAGGAGTCCCACCAAGCGTTGTCGTCACCCCGGTCTGCGATGAGCCAGACGCAATAGGCGAGCAGTTCGTCGGGCAGGGGGTAGCCGTTGGAGAGTTGGCCCGTGCGGAACCAGTCGAAGAGTTCGACGTGGTACTGGCGGTGCGACTGGTCGTTGATGGGCGGGTAGTCGGCGCTCTCGGTGTTGTTGATTTTCCAGCCGCCCTCGCCCGCAATCATCATAGGGCGGAAGCCGAGACGCCGCTCTAGCTGGTCCATGTAGTAGCGATAGGAGAGGATGCCGCGCCCATCGGTTGTATAGGTGGGCGGGAAGTTCATGCCGTAGGGGTGGGGGATGAAGAAGAAGCGCTCGAAGAGCTTCTGCCCGCCGCGCCGCTGGACCTCGTCAATGGCGTGGTCCAGCCACTCCTGGTTGACGAACTGCCAGCCGACGTATCCCCCCGCGTTGTAGACATCCTGGGATGCCTGCATGAGGTTGTTGGTGAACATGGTCATGTTGGGGCCATGATCCGAAAGTTCCCACTCTTCGAGGAGGCTGGGTTCGTTGTAGAGTTGGAAGTAGGGCGGGAGGCCGTAGGACTTGACGAGTTCTACGTCGCGCGCCCAGTCGTAGTAGGGTTGGTGGGCGCGGAGCATCTTGCGCCAGATGGGGATGATGCCCGCCTGCTTGAAGACGGGCGCGGCCATCTTGATGATGTTCTCGTCGGCGTAGACGACAAGGGTCCAGCGCGCGCCAAGCTGCTGGAGACGCTGGACGTTGACGTGAAGTTCGTCCTCGAC
>DASVVH010000525.1:0-5111 GCA_036386615.1 Ardenticatenaceae bacterium | reverse complement strand
CACACAGCCCCATCAGTGGGCCTGCCACGTACCAGGGAAGTTGCTCCGGTAGAAGTTGAACGCCCATCTTCTCTCCTTCTAATGTAGCCTGCAACTCACCCATTCAGGTGAATGGTGCAGGGATTATAGAGCACGGCGCGGGGATTACAATGGCTCAAACGGGGAATAAAACGAGAGTATCAACAGGCGCAACGGCTCTCCCCTCGGTAACTACAATCAGCTTGAAACCTGGCGCGTTACAATTGTCTCCATTACTGCTTACTAATTACCTACTACTACTGTAGGCCTGGGACAGCCTTCGGATGTAGGCTTTTGTAGGCTTTGGTTCACATAATCTTGCTTTGGCCCTTCTCTGCGCCCAAATTGGCAAAACCTTGACAGCACTCTAAGCCCCCTCTATAATCGAACCATACTCCTATACCGCAGTTGACTGTGACCCGGAGGAGTAGGCGGAAGAGCGACTTCCCAGAGAGAGCAGGCCATCGGCTGAAAGCCTCGCTCAAACACGCGCCGCCGAACGTCGCCGGGGAGTCTGTGGCAGAACCGCGCGCCACGCGCCAAGTAGAGCCGCCGGGAAGCGCCCGTTACCGCGCCAACGAGTGTCGCCCGCATCATCATGGGGCGAAAACAAGGTGGTACCGCGAAGCCCATCGTCCTTGTATCTGGACGGTGGGCTTTTCTATTTCGGAGATACGAGATGTGGGATGCGAGATACGGGATAACGACGGAAGAAGGTGACGAGTGATGAAAACGATTGGGTTACTCGGCGGCATGAGTTGGGAATCATCCCTCGAATACTACCGCATCATCAACGAGGCGGTGAAGGCGCGGCTGGGTGGTCTCCACTCTGCGAAGAGCATCCTGTACTCCTTCGACTTTGCCGAAATCGAGGCGCTGCAAAGCCAGGACGACTGGCAGACCGCAACCGAGCGCATGATAGAGGCGGCGCAGGCCATCGAGCGCGGCGGGGCGGATTTCCTCCTCATCTGCGCCAACACCATGCACAAGATGGCCGACGAGGTACAGGCGCGCATCTCCATCCCGCTCCTGCACATCGCGGACCCGACGGCGGAGCGCATTCGAGCGCAGGGGCTGCGCCGCGTTGGGCTGCTCGGCACCCGCTTCACGATGGAAGAGTCGTTTTACAAAGGGAGGTTGCTCTCCAGGCACGGCCTGGAGGTCATCGTACCCGGCGAGGCCGAGCGCGAAATCGTCCACCGCGTCATCTACGACGAGCTTTGCCTCGGCATCATCCGCCCCGAATCGCGCGAGGCGTACAACCGCGTCATTCAGAGCCTTGTCGAGCAGGGCGCGGAGGCCGTCATACTCGGCTGCACCGAGATTGGCCTGCTGGTTCGGCAGGAGGATAGCCCCGTTCCGCTTTTCGACACGACGCGCATTCACGCCGAGGCCGCTGTAGAGTACGCCCTTCAAGAACTTCAATCCACCTACCATTAACAGGAGCTACACGATTCACGAGGACGACTCACACTGACGTTGCCGTAGCGGTCATCGGTCGTCGGTCGTCGGTCGTCAAAATAGGAGCTAACCATGCCAACCCAGGAACTACCCAAAACCTACAACCCGCGCGAGGTGGAAGAGTCGCTGTACAAATGGTGGGAAGAGAGCGGCTTCTTCCGCGCCGAGATTGACTGGACCAAAGAGTCCTTCGTCATCGCCATCCCGCCGCCCAACGTGACGGGCGAGCTTCACATGGGCCACGCCATGTTCGTCACCCTCGAAGACATCATGACCCGCTACCACCGCATGCGTGGCAAGGTCGCGCTCTGGCTCCCCGGCACCGACCACGCGGGCATCGCCACGCAGTTGCAGGTGGAAAAGCTGCTGATGCAAACCGAGGGCAAGACGCGCTGGGACGTGGGCCGCGCCGACTTCGAGGATATGCTCTGGGAGTGGAAGGAGCGCTATGGGGGCTACATCACCAAGCAGCTTCGCCGCCTCGGTGCCTCCTGCGACTGGAGCCGCGAGCGCTTCACCCTTGACGAGGGCCTGAGCGAGGCCGTGAAGGAGGCGTTCGTCCGCCTCTTCGACAAGGGCCTCATCTATCGCGGCACCTACCTCGTGAACTGGTCGCCCAACCTCCAGACCGCTGTCAGCGACCTCGAAGTCGAATACTCCACCGAGCCGGGCACGCTCTACTTCTTCAAGTACCTGCTCAAGGACTCCGACGACTTCATTCCGGTGGCGACCACCCGCCCCGAAACCATCCTCGGCGACACGGCGGTAGCCGTCCACCCCGAAGATGAGCGCTACCGACACCTCGTGGGCAAAACCGTCATCGTGCCCATCCTGGGCCGCGAGATTCCCGTCATCGCTGACGACTACGTGGAGCGCGAGTTTGGCACGGGCGCGCTCAAAATCACGCCCGGCCATGACCCCAACGACTACGAGATTGGCAAGCGGCACGGCCTGCCCATCCTCAACATCATGAACAAGGACGCGACGCTCAACGAGGAGGGCGGCTCCTACGCCGGGCTGCCCCGCGAGGAGGCGCGCACCCGCCTCTGGGCCGACATGCAGGCGGCGGGCCTCACCATCCGCGAGCAGCCCCACGAGTTGAACGTCCCCCGCACGCAGCGCGGCGGCGAGATTGTGGAGCCGATGGTCTCAACCCAGTGGTTCGTGAAAATGGACGAGATGGCCGCGAAAGGATTGGCAGCCGTGCGCGGCGGCGACATTCGCATCATCCCCGAACGTTTCGAGAAGGTCTACTACAACTGGCTCGAAAACATCCGCGACTGGACCATCAGCCGCCAACTCTGGTGGGGCCACCGCATCCCCATCTGGTACGTGGACGGCGACGAGGAGCGATTCGTCGCCGCCCGCGACGAGGCCGAGGCGTGGGAGCGGGCACGCGCCCAATTCGGCGAGGTGTCGCGCCTCGACCAGGAAGAGGACGTGCTGGACACCTGGTTCTCCTCCGGCCTCTGGCCCTTCTCCACGCTCGGCTGGCCCAACGACACCGAGGACCTGCGCTACTTCTACCCCACCAGCGTCATGGAGACGGGCTACGACATCCTCTTCTTCTGGGTCGCCCGCATGATTATGATGGGGCTGGAGTTCACCGAGCAGGCTCCCTTCCACACAGTCTATCTGCACGGCCTCGTGCGCGACGAGCAGGGCGCGAAGATGTCCAAGACCAAGGGCAACGTCATTGACCCGCTCGAAGCGGCGGGCGAGTACGGCACCGACGCCCTGCGCTTCACCCTCGTCACCGGCGCGACGCCCGGCCAGGACATGAACCTCAACATGGAGCGCGTGGAGGCGAACCGCAACTTCGCCAACAAGCTCTGGAACACCGCCCGCTTCACCCTTCACAACCTCGGCGCGGAAGAGCGGGCCGAGATTGACACGCCGCACATGCCGGAGGCCCGTTTCGTGGCGCTGCCTTTGGCGGAGCGCTGGATTGTCAGCCGCCTCAACCAGCTTATCGCCGAGGCGACACGCCACATCGAGGAGTACAACTTCGGCGAGGCGGGCCGCGCCCTCTACAACTTCATCTGGGGCGAGTTCGCCGACTGGTACATCGAGGCCGCCAAGACGCGCCTCTACAGTGACGACGAGGCCGCGCAGCACGAGACGCGCGCCGTGCTCCTGCACGTTCTGGAGCGCACCCTGCGCCTGCTCCACCCCTTCATGCCCTTCATCACCGAGACCATCTGGCAGAACCTGCCCCACGCGAAGGAGACGCCCTCGCTCATGCTCGCCGCCTGGCCGGAGCCGGGTCCGGTGGACGCGGAGGCCATCGCCCAGTTCGAGGCGCTGCAAGACCTCATCCGCGCCATCCGTAACACCCGCCAGGAATACGGCGTCGAGCCTGCCCGCAAGATTGCCGCGACCATCGTCGCCGCGCGCAACTTCGCGGAGGTCGAGGCATCCCGCGAGATGATTGCCCTGCTCGCCCGCCTTGACGAGCAGGCGCTGCAAATCCTCCCCTCACTCGACACCCCACAAGAGCAGGCCGCGCACCTCGTCGCGGGCGAGGGGCTGGAAGCCTACCTGCCCCTCGCGGGCATGGTAGACCTTGAGCGCGAGATGGCCCGCCTCCGCGAGCAGATGGAGCAGGCGCGCGGCGAGATAGAGCGGCTGAACGTCCGCCTCGCCAACCCCGGCTTCGTCAACAAGGCCGCGCCCAACATCGTTCAGGGTGCCCGCGACCAACTCCACGCCGCTCAGGAACGCCTCGGCAAGCTAGAGGAGCGCCAAGTCGCCCTCAATAGCGGACGCTAGACATAGCGAGGGGCATAGACTTGTGGTGCATTCCGGAACTAATAAAAACGGGTAAGGGAGGAGTTCAGACTCCTCCCTTACCCGTCCTCGTGGTTTGCAATATTTATGGATTACAATACTCGGAACCAAATTGCAGAATCATTAGAATAGTATGGACAGCTAGCATAATTGGATGATCATCAGTCCCAGTATATCGTTATCGACTGCCGTATATTGCCTGTAGGTTACCAATATCCACATCTGTCAAGTCGCGTTTCTTGAAACCTAGCCATTGTAGGAGATGCTCACTCCCCTCTCCGCTCATTATGGCATTTTTGTCGTCAACATGCGGCAACCCGATAGCATGTCCTAACTCATGCAGAGCTATAGTCTGCACATCGAACCGACCAACAGGGATTAAATCTCCAGTTGCCCAGTTAGCATTTAAGTCATTCAAGACGACTAAAGCCGCTAGAGTAGACTGCGGAGAAGATGGATCAGCATATATCTGTGCCCACCCAGCCCAAGAGGT
The DNA here is from genome assembly GCA_036386615.1 of Ardenticatenaceae bacterium. GTDB lineage: Bacteria > Chloroflexota > Anaerolineae > Ardenticatenales > Ardenticatenaceae > DASVVH01. The sequence continues at coordinate 349 of DASVVH010000525.1, read as the reverse complement.
TCGGTTTCTAGTGTTAGCTAGGGTGTGATCAGGTAGATCAGAAGCAGTAACCACACGAATCTCACAGGCCGCCAATGGGAACCACTCGATAGCCTCGCCTCCTAAATCAAGAGGAATAATATGACGTTGACTATCTAAGAGAGTAGTAGTGCTTAGAATTGTTAAATTGCTACCAGCCTCCGTCCAAGTTTTGCCAGCGGAAATAACACTAGCCTGCCAATCGTTGGGCAAGTCGCTTATGGTCAATGTAACTCTTGAGAGACAGTTCTCACCGAATGGTTGCTCATTCGTCGCTGTTAGTCGAACTACTTCAGGACTAGGTTGTGCGGTGGGTAGTATCGCTTCAACC
>DASVVH010000524.1:0-10828 GCA_036386615.1 Ardenticatenaceae bacterium | reverse complement strand
CACTGCTCGTTCGGCAGCCCAAAGGTGAAGGGAACCCCCTCCTCGCTCCACCGTTCGTAGGTGAATCCCGCCATTCCGGTCAGCAAGCCGCGCCGCCGGAAATCGGGATCGCCCATGATATCCACCGAAATCATCACCGTCTGCTCGCCACCGGGCAGCTTATAGCGAACGGGCATCGCCGAATATTGAAAGATTGGCTGCTCCTCGGAGACGGCGAGCCAGACGTTCTCGATGGGTGAAGGCAGGGTTTTGAGCTTCCAACGCCAGTGCGTCTCAGTGATAGAGCGGCCAAATACCCGCCCAAATAGGGCGCACAGGTCGCGCTCATCGCCGGGCTGGTACGGGCGAATCTGCCAGGACGGTTCAGATGAAGCCTGCTGCCTCTGCTCGTTCGTCGTGCCGCTCTGCATCGGAACCGCTTCCCTTCTTCTCTACAGAGCCGCGCGAGCGCCGAGATGGAGCGTGCAGACACACTTCTGGCAGATGGGGTCGCGCTTCACGTCCAGTTGCTGCCGGAAGCGCCGCGCCTCCTCTGAGTTGAGAATCACATCCAGCGGCTGCTCGTGGATGTTGCCGAGTTCGCGGTGAAAGAAGCAGGGCCGCACGGTACCATCCGCCTCGATGACGGTGGAGACCCAGGGCGCGTTGCAGGTCACTTCCGGGAACGCGCCCACGCCATTCAGCGCCGCGTAGTAGCGCGGCAGGCGGCGCAGCTTGTCGGGGCTTTCAGCGACATAGCCGGAGGCGAAATCGTCACCGAAGCGTTCAATCGTCTCCTCGACAATCTTCTCGAACGCCCTGACCTCGTTTGGACTGAGTGCCACGTCCGAGACGCGCTCGTCATCCCACAGCACCGGACGGTTGAAGGCGCTGGTAGACACGTCGGCGGCGAGAAACGAGATTTCGTCCAGCCCCAGCGCGTGCGCCGCCTCGACAATCGCCGGAAGGTCAGCGTAGTTGTGGCGGTGGAGCACGCAGCGCCCCGTCACGCGAAACGCCGGGTCCAGACCCTTGAGCGCGGCCACCCCTTCCGCCAGACGGTCATAGGCGCGGGGAATGTTGCGAATCGCGTCGTGAACCTCGCGGCTCCCGTCCAGCGAGACAATCACCTCGTCGCACCAGCGAATAATCTCAGCCGCGTGCCGTGCCAGCAGAAGCCCCGTCGAGAGCAGCGTGATTTTCACGCCCAGCCCCTTCATCTGCTCGCACAGCGCCCACAGGTTCGAGTGCATCAGCGCCTCGCCGCCCGACAGCACCACCCACTGCACGTTCAGGCGGCGAAACTCCTCCATGTGCGCGGCAAGCGCCTCGGCGGAGATTTCCTGCCCGTTGCGGTTAGCCTTCCAAATGTCGCACATCACGCAGCGGCAGTTGCAGCGGCTGTGCGGCATCATCACGACCACCGGCATCGTGTGGATGTGGTGGGTGCGGAAGGTCAGTTCCCGTTTGACAATCTCAAGCAGCGAGGGCATGGCACCTTCTTCTAGAAGCCACTCGTCTCCGGGCGCTGGTACGCCAGGAACTTGTGTAGAGCGCGCAGTTCGAGCGGGTTGCTGTAAAAGCGCAGATGATAGCGCCACCCACTCAGCGCCTTGAGCAGCCAGCGCGCCCCGCCCTGCAATTTTGCGTCGGTAGCGGTGGGGTAGTAGGCGTTTAGCACGCGCTCGAAATCGTGAACCTGTTGGCGCAGTGGGTCGTTCAGCCAGGGCATCGTCGAACTCCGGCGCTGGGAGAACTCCTGCCACGACGGGTTAATCCATTCCTCCAGCGTCTCGGGGAACTTGAAACCGTCAGCCTTCGCCTGTTCGTAAAGCTCCCCCGCGAGTGGCACGGGCGTATACATATACAGGATAATTTCGGAGCGCGGGTTCACCCGCTTCACCCGCCGGATGAACTCGATGGTCTGTTGCACGTCGCCCACCGGGTCCGGCGGGTTGCCCATCACAAACGAGAACTCCGGCACGATGTTGTACCGCGCCATCTTGTCGGCGATTTCCAGCGTCTTCTCGATGGAGGCTTTGCCCCCCTTGTTCATCCGCTTCAGCGTCTCGTTCGAGCCGGACTCCGCGCCCAGAAAGACCATTCGCAGTCCGCTATCCCGCATCAACGCCCAGGTCCGCTCCGAGTACTTGAGCATCGTATCAATCCGCGCCTCGCCCCACCACGAGATGCCCAGATGCTCGATGCGCTCCGCGAATTCGGCGGTGCGCGCCTCGTGAGTGAAGAAGTTGTTGTCGTAAAACTCGATGGCATCGGCTCCATACTGCTCCACCAGGAAGTGCGCGACGTTGGCCGTCCGCTCCGCCGACTGCGCCAGCCACTTCCCGTTGACCATGTTCACCACCGCGCAGAAGTTGCAGAAGAAGGGGCAACCGTAGCTCGAATGGTGAGGCAGCGTCCGCTCCCCCATGAAAGTGCGGCGCACATAGCGCCCCACATCCACCCGGTGGTACGGGTAGTCCGGCATCTGGTCCGGCGTCGGAATCGGCGCGAGCGGGTTGGAGACCACCTCGCCCGTCTGCGGGTGGCGATAGGCCAGCCCGTAAATCCCCCTCGGCTCCTCGCCCCGCCGCAGTGCGTCCAGCAGCGCCTTGAAGATAACCTCCCCATGACCCCGCACTACGTAATCAACGTAATGGCGGCTCCCCTCGCTCTCCGTGCGTAGACACGCCTCGTAATGCTGCGTCGGGAAGTACCCGCCCCACACGATGAGCAGGTCGGGATTCCTCTGCTTCAACTGGCGGCAGAGCGGCACGGCGTGGCTCAGTTGCGGCCCTGGCATCACCGTCATGCCGAGCACGTTTTGCTCGCCCTCCTGCATCGCCTGCTCGATGGCGGCAAGCGAGTTCGGCTCCAGGTTGCCATCAATAATCCGGTACTCGTGCTCGCCTTCCAGCACCGCGCCGAGCGCGAGCAGCGACATTGGCAAAACGGGCTTGCGGCTGGCGGAGCTGGGCGGGTTAAACAGAATCAGCATACTTACTTCGTTTCAGGTGAGAGGCGGTAGATGGTCAGTGTCTCGTTCCGCAGGTCGCGGCTGGCGACGATTTCTACCCTCAGGTCATTGTCACAAAAAGCATGGAGGAAGGCCGCCAGATCGCCATCCGACGAGAGCACGACCAGCGCGTATCCGCCCGGCTTGACGTGCGCGCACAGCCCCGCCGCGAACCGCTCCACTACATTGTTCGAGCGCCACGCGTGGTCCAGCGCGTCTGTCGGCTCCCCCCGGAAATACGGCGGGTTGAAGAGCACCACGTCGAAGCGCTCTCCCTCTACTGGCTCCCACAAATCGCCCTGCCGCACCTCCACGCGCTCCTCGGCCCCATTCAGCAATACGTTGATGCGGGCGCAGCGCGCCGCCGCCGGGTTGATGTCAACCGCCACTACGCGCCGCGCGGACTCGGCGGCAAAAACAGCCCCGACCCCCGTCCCCGTCCCCATGTCCAGCACGGCGGCGCTGGCCGGAATCCGCTGCTTCCGAATCGTCTCCGCCATAAACTCGCCCGTCCGAAACAGCTTCGGGTTGAAGACCTGCGGCAGCACCACGAACTCCTTCCCCGCGACCCTTTCCAGCACCAGCCTATCGTAGCGATGGCGTTGGAACAGCCGATACTGCCAGTGCAGCAGCCGCTTCCAGAGGCGACGAGCGACGAGCGACGAGCGACGAGCGCCAACGGCGTCAAGCAAGAGGCCGTTTGTCTCCCCCTGTCCTTGCTTTTGGTTGGCGTTCGTTACAGATTGCATCAGTTTCCAAGCGACTGTTCATGTGCAAAAGCGCACAGGTCTGCAATATCTGGGAGTCGGCTAGAAGCCGACTTGAGCTTTCAGCCTGGGGTTTGAACCCTAGGCTTCCGTTCCAGAACCATCAAATAATGGTCGTTGAGCCACGTCCAGGGGAAGAATCGCCCCAGACTGGAATCGAGTTTCGCCAGCCCTCCGAACATGCGCGGCCAACGGTCTACAAGATGCGCGAAGTACGACGGTGGCAGGAACGCCCCAATGCCCACCGTCTCGATGTGCTTGAACTCCGGCGCGAACTCCGCGCACAGGCGGCGCGGGCTGGGATACCACACCCTCACCGTTCGCCCGTCGCCGACGTGCGCTTCCACGCCCCTGCGGAAGCGGCGGAACGCCGTCCCCGCCTGCCCATGTCCCAGATGCCACGCCCATTCCCAGGGGCAAAGCGGCCCCATCACCACGAGCACCACCCGCCCCCCGCTCCTCACCGCGCCCGCCAGTGCCTCCGCGATGGGCCTCCGGTCAGGCACACAGTTCAGCGCCCCGAAGTTCGAGAACGCCCCATCGTAGAATGCGGAATGCGGAATGCGGAACTCGGAACCGATGGCGTTCAGGTCCAGGTGCGAGAAGCTAACCCTGTCTCCTACCTTCGTCTCTGCCACCTTGCGCTGCGCGGCGGCCAGCATCGCGGGCGAACCATCGGTGGCCTCCACGCGAACTCCACGCCTGGCGAGCCAGACAGCATCCTCGCCCGTCCCGCACCCCAGTTCCAGAACATGCTCGCCCGGCTGAAAGGCGGCACCGAGATAGCCCCACACCGCCTCGCGCAGCCACCGCCCCAGGCGGCGCTCCGTGAAATCAGTGTCGTAGCTGGGCGCGGCAGCGTCAAAGGGTTGCGCCAGCACGCCGCTTGCCTCGCTCACCCTTCGACCTCGCGTTGCGAGAGCATCATCCCCACGCGCCCAATCTTCGCGTTCACAAAGCTCTTCGCCATGCGCGGCAGGTCGCGCTCACCGCTCCGAAGCTGCTTGTGCCACGCCACCTCGTTCACCATCCAGCGCGTCGCGTAGCTGTAGAAGCGTGGCGAGTGCCGTCCCGCGACGGTCAAATCCCGGTCAGACCCCTCTTCCCACGCCTTGCGCGCGATCACCTTGTCCGCCACCTGATGATAGTACGGCGTGTTCTTGATGGGGTACGCGACGGTCGTCAGAAAGACGTTAGGGCTAGCCTCTTTCAGAATATCAACCGTATCCTGTAGGTCCGAAAGCTCCTCTCCATCGTAGCCCAGCATGATGAACATCCCCGCGTCAATGCCGTAACGTTGCAGCAGATGAACCACCTCCGTCACGCGCTTGGCGTCCGTGCGCCGCTTCATCGCGTCAAGGATGCGCTGTGAGCCGCTCTCCGCGCCGACCCAGATGCGGTAGCAGCCCATCTCCGCCAGCATCCGCACAACCTGCTCGTTCAGCCGGTCCTCGCGGGAAATCGTCTCGAATGGGATGCGAATGCCCCGCCGCTTCAGTTCGTCGGCGTAGCTGTCGAGCCACCGATGATGCACCGTGAACACGTCGTCCGCGTACCACAGTAGGTCCGGCTGGTATGTCTCCAGAATCTGCTCGACCTCGGCCACCACGTTCTGTGGCGAGCGGCGGCGGTGGGTGTAGCCGTAGACCGCGTGGCTGCACCACGTACACTTGTACGCGCACCCCCGCGCCGTGATGAGCGAGACCGCCCCCTGCCCATGATTCTCGCGCCACACCTTTATATAATCGGGAATGCTGATGGCGGCGCGGTCAGGGAAAGGCTGCGCGTCCAAATCCGCGATGTACGGGCGCGGCGCGGTCTGAACCACCTTTCCATCCTCGTCGTCACGGTAGGCAATGCCCTGAATCGGCCCCAGCTTCGCCGCCCTGAAGCGTGCCAGATGCGGCAGCAACTCCTCAAGCGTCAGTTCCCCCTCGCCAATCACCACCACGTCCGCACCCCGCGTCAGGTACTCCTCCGCATAGTTCGCTGGCTCCGGCCCGCCCAGCACCACCAACGCGCCATTCTCCTTGCACGCCCGAATCATCTTGAGCACGTTGCGGCGCGTCATCATGTTCGTGTAGATGCCGACCACCGGAGGCCGCTCCCGCGCCAAGAACTCGCGGAACGCCTCACCACTGCGGAACGTGCTGTCCCACACCTGCGCGTCAAAGCCCCGCGCCTTCAAATGCGCCGAGAGGTACAGGATACCGAGCGGTGGGTAGGGCCGCATCACCGCCAACTCGTGCGGGTCTTCGTACAGATAGTAACCGTGTGTCAGCAGAATATCCATCAGCGCCCGCCCCGCTTGCCGATAACAGACCCGCGCAACTCTATCATCACCACTCGCATACTTCTTTCCATACCCAGGCCGCGCCCTTCATGGGAGCATACGCCGTTCTCTCTAAAGCCCTTTGCGTCCTTGCGCCCTTGCACCCTTGCGTTATGCCGTAATCCGTAAGCGGTCGTCGGTCGTCCATCGTCGGTCGTCTACTCACGACAACCTGGGCATAGGCTTCAGTCGCTCCACCAGCGCCTTCTCAAACGGAACCCCGTAGAAATCGCGGCGGCAGCGCCAGCGTGCCACCCGTTGCAGCGGCCAGCGCAGCCACGTCTCCGGTCCCCACGCGAAGCGATTGTAGAACTTGAACCGCTCTATCTGCTCGTACCGTTCCGCGCTCACCCACGGGCCGGAAGAGCCGATAAAGTCGAACTCCGCCCACGCTTCCAGCGTCTCCGGCAGCTTGTAGCCCTGCCGCACCACCTCGTCCGTGATGCGCGAACCGGGATACGGTTTGAAGTAGAAAAGCGGCGTCTCGAAGTCTGGACTCATCGCCCGTAGCCGCTTCATCATTTCCAGACTCGCCCGCACGCTCTCGTCCGTCTCGCCGGGGAAGCCGACGATGAACGGGAAGATAGCCCCGATGCCGTGCCGCACGCACTTCTCCGCGCTGTCCAGAATCTGCCCGATGGTTACGTCCTTCGTCATCCAGTCCAGCATCTCCTGCGAGCCGGACTCGACGCCAATCATCACCCGCCGCAGCCCCGCGCGCACGCAGAGCGCCAGCACCTCGTCCGAGAGCCGGAACCCCTGATCCCCGCGCATCGTCGCCGTCCACGCGAACCGCAATCCCCGCCGCAGAAACTCCTCGGCGATGCCTACGACCCGCTCCTTGTAGGTAAAGAACGTCTCGTCCTGAAAAGCCAGATCGTCGAAACGGTAACGCTGCCATAACTCCTCAAGCTCATCACCCACTCGCGCGGGCGACAGCCCCACCCACTTCCGTTGATAGACGAAGGGGTCCGCGCAGAACGCGCACCGGAAGTGGCACCCCGTAGACGAGATATAATCGAACTGGCGCTGCCCTTTGAGCTTGAAGTAGCGCTCGACGGGTATCAAATCGTAGCGATGCGGCGGCAGGTGCTCGACTCGCGTGAGCGGGCGCGGCGGGTTCTGCACCGCCTCCCCGTTGACCCGCACCGTCGCCCCCATCAATCCCTCAAGGCTCTCACCGTTCGTCAGGCGCTCCACCAACTCCGCGAACGTCACCTCTCCCTGCCCCTGCACCGTCACGTCAATGCTCGGCTCCGCCAGCGTTGCCGCCGGAAAGAGCGAGGCGTGCCACCCGCCCCACACGATGGGCAGGTCAGGCCGCCGCTCCTTCACCGCCCGCGCCACGCGCAGTGCGTCGCTGATGGGCGCGCCCGTCAACACACTCATCCCCAGGCAGAGCGCATCGTCCACCTCGGCCAGCACCGCCGCCACCGGGTCACGTTCCAGCCGCCCGTCCAGAATTCGCACATCGTACCGTTCCCGGTCCAGCGCCGAACCCACCGCCAGCAGCCCAAGCGGCATCGTATAAAACACCGCATGGGGGTTGTACAGCACAACCTTCTGTCGCTTCATAAACCTAGACGCCTATCTGCCAGAGATAAAATGATTCGTTGCAACGGCAAAGGAACTCGCCGCGAATTCCGTGCTTGACCGTTAGCGGTCGTCCGTCGTCAGTCGTCGGTCGTCGGTTGTTCATCCCGCATTCCGGCATTCACTGTGGCGTTGGCGTCGCGGCGGCCTGATGGCTCAAGGTCGGCGGCAGCGGGCCAACAGCGGCAACAGGCACCTGTTCGAGTTGGTTCAGGCGGCGTCGCTCCAGTGGCAGCCGCAGAACATTGTAGACCATCGCCGCCGCCTGCCGCGCGTGCGACGGGCGCAGCCTCCAGGGCTGGCGTGCCGTCTCCCGAAGCGCTGTCCAGTGCTTGCGGGCGCGGAACTCGCGATGTACCACCGTATGAAGCTGGCGGTAGAACTCCGTCACGAACGGCCCCTGGTACAGCATCGCGAGGTCGCTCGAATCCTGCCAGTTCTGCTTCGTCCCCAACTCCTCCTTCACGCGCGCGTGGAACTTCGTACCCGGCAGCGGGTATGAGACCGAGATGCCCACATCGTCAGGCTGGCAATCGCGCACCATCTGGAGCGTCCTCTCGATGTCCTCCCGCGTCTCGCCTGGATACCCGAACTGGAGGAAGAAGCCCACCTTCACCCCATTCGCGTGCAGCCGCCGCGCCGCCTCGTAAATCTGCTCGACGCTCGTCCCCTTCTCCATCGCGTCAAGAATCTTCTGCGAGCCGGACTCCGCCCCAATCCACACCACCTGACACCCCGCCCGGCTCAACGCCTCGGCGGTCCCCTCGCGCACCAGCAGGTCGGCCCGGCTCAAACACTTGAAGGGCACGCCAGCGCCCTTCTCCTCCACCAAATCGGCGAGGCGGCTCAACCAGCCCGGCTTCAGCCCCACGATGTCGTCCGCGAACCAGATGTGATCCGGCTGGAACCGCTCCTTGAGCCACGCCATCTCCGCCGCCACGTTCTCAGGGCTGCGGACGTTGTACCTCTGTCCCCAGATAGGCTTCGCGCACCAGTTGCAGTGATAGGGGCAGCCCCGCGTCGTCACCATGTTCATCGAGTAGAAGCCGTGCCGCTCCACCCAAATCTTCCGGTACCGCCCAACGTCCACCAAATCCCACGCCGGAAAAGGCAGCTCGTCCAACCGCTTCATATCGGGCCGCCGCGCATTCCGCACGGCGTCGTTAGCGGTCGTTGGTCGTCGGTCGTCGGTCGTCCGAGCGAAAGCGAGTCCCAGAATCGCCTCGAACGCCGTCTCCGTTCGCCCCGTCAGGCGGTCCAGCAATTCCACCAGCGTCAGTTCGCCCTCGCCCAGCAGCACGAAATCGGCTCCCCGCGCCAGATACTCCTCCGCGTGGTCCGTCGCGTCCGAGCCACAGACGATAACCGTGCAGCCCCGCGCGCGCGCCATCTCCATCATCGTGAAGGCCGCCTCGCGCATCCGCAGCAGGCACATTTTGGAGAGATAGTTGAAGCTGTCCTCGTAGAGCACCGCGAAGGCCGGGCGCTCGCGCTCCAGCGCCGCCTCCCACTCCGCCTCCGACTCCGCCAGCATCGCGTCGAAGAGCGCCACCTCGTACCCGCGCTCGCGCAAAAAGCTTGCCGCGTACAGCGTGCCAAGTGGCGGGTAGGGCTGCATCGCCTCCCACAGCTTCGGGTCGAAGCGCAGGAAATACGATTGCCCCAGGAGAACCTTGTTGCTCACCCGGCAATTTCCTCCAATGCTCGCAGCCGCTCGTCGAACGCCGCCAGCGCGCGGTGCCCGTGCCCCTCGAAATGCCCCTTGCACCAGTCGGGGCTGAACGCCGCCTCCGGCGCGCCCGGACGGTGCCCGTGCAGCTTGCGAACCTTGCGCCGCATCTCCCACGCCTCCAGCCGCCCCCCGACCCCCGTTCGCAGCGCCGCCTCTGTCGCGGACGTAGCAGCCCGCTTGCGCGAGGTGTGGCCCTTCATCACGCGCGGCGGACCCTCCGCGTTCGGCAGGTACTCCGCCGTCCAGCCATTCAGCCGCCGGATAGCCTGATACGTCTCGTGCCCCGTGACAGGCACCATCTGCGCCACCTCGTGCGCTGTGAACAGGTTGCGCTCGCTAAAGACCAGCGCGCGCTCCGAGAGGAAATAGTTGGGGCACAACGGGTCGCCGCGTCGCGCCGCCATCCGCACCACCGCGATCGTCAGCGCCCGGCACAGCCACAGGCGGCCCGGCTCCGTGACGACCAGATAATCTATGTCCGCCTCCGGCTCCACGTTATCCACCGCCAGCGCCCCCGTCACCGCCACCATCCGCACGAAAGGCAGGTTGCCGATAATTTGCCCGTAGCGTACCGCGCGCGGCCACAGCCCTGCCGCGACCTCCGCCCGGCGGCGGCGCGTCTCCACCACCTCCTCGCGCCCCGGCAGCGTAAAAAACTCCTCGAACCGCGAAAGCGCGCGCGGTATCAACCGCCCGTTGCCCAGCACCTTCTCAACCGTATCCAGGGGCGCGTCCAGGCTCACGAGATAGCGATGCACCTCGGCTGCCGTCAGGGGATAGTGGAAGATGTCGGCGTAGGCAACCGTCTGGAGAATCGCCCAATCCAGCGCCTGCTTCACTGGCTTGCGCGCGGCGCGAGATTCTGTCTCTGTCCGAGGTAATAAGGTGGAGGTCATTATCTATTCCCGAATACCGCTCTGCACTATATGCGACGTTCGGCGGTGTGATCCATATCACACGTGCGTATTATCGTCCAGGCATCCCAGCTATGCAAGGGAGAGCAGAGCTAGTGAGATGCCAACACCCATAGAGAGATAGGTACGCACTCAAAAATACATCGGATCACGCAAACTATCTACCCCGCAGGCGCGGCGCTTTTTCCCTGCGAGAGATTTATGGGGCATGCAACGACGCCCCAACGGAGGGGAGGGGTCGCCTCGCTATAGAGCACGAGCCGTTCAACTATCACAGGTCCGAATCATACGCGGATTGCCACACAAACCAAATGCAGGTTGATATTGCCCCTCTCAAGTGTGGAGAGAGTAGGAGGGGCGAAACGCGACCCGCCAGCGCCAAAAACAGGTGCCAACGCCACGTTATGTGAAGCAAAGCCAACAAATGCCAACATTCAAGCGCTCACGAGGCCAACATTGATAATAGGTAGTTCTAAAGTTATTGTGCATTTAAGT
>DASVVH010000523.1:0-7690 GCA_036386615.1 Ardenticatenaceae bacterium | reverse complement strand
AAGAGCGCCGCGTCCGGCCAGCAGTAGCCGGAGTATGGCGTACCATCGGCGTTGTAGATGAAGGCATCCTGCATCAGCCCGTCCCGCGCCACGCCGTACTCCTCGCTCAGGTCGTACTTTACGCCAGGGTCTATGATGGTGACGACGCGGACCTCCTGCTCGCGCAGGTCGTCCAGCAGCGCTTTTGGGTCGGGGAAGCGCTCCGGGTGCCAGGTAAAGTCGCGGTAGCCGCGCATGTAGTCAATGTCGAAGTGGAGCACGTCGAGCGGGAGGTCGCGCTCGCGGAACTCGCGGGCCATCTCGCGCATCTCCTCCTCGTTCATGTAGCCCCAGCGCGATTGATGGTAGCCGAGCGCCCAGAGCGGCGGCAGGAAGGGACGCCCCGTGAGGCGCGTCAGCCCCTCCACGACCCCGGCAGGCGTCGGGCCATAGACGACGTAGTAGTCGAGTTCGCCGCCATGCGTGACGAACTCGACCTCCTCCCACTTCGTTGCGCCCGCGTCGAACTGGCTGTACCACGTCGAGTGCAGGAAGCAGCCCCAGGCGAGGCCGGGACGCAGCGCCATGAAGAAAGGATGCGCCTGGTAGAGGTTGTCGTGGCTGCGCCCGTGCCCGAACTCCGGGTCTATGGTCCAGTTGGTCATCACGCGTCCACGCTTATCCAGCAACCCCGTTCGCTCCCCAAAGCCGTAGTAGTGCTCGCCCTCCGGGGCACGCTTGCGGAGACGGAGTTCGACCCTGGCGGCACCTTCCGGCAGCGTGTCGCCCTCGCGCCTGCGAAGGTTCGCCTCCTCCAGGTTCGCCTCCTCCCACGTCACCGGGGCCAGGTCAGCGGCGAAGGTCTCTCCATCCCTGTCCCTGAAAGCTACCTCGCCCCGGCTGCTGATGGTGATTCGTAGCGCTTCGGTGGTCAGTACAAAACCGCCCTCCTCCTCGCTGAGGTCAAAGGGGACCGGCTCGAAGGAGTTGTCCGGCGCGGCCACGTCCCAGGAGCGGCGCGGGGCAAACTCCCCGCCCGGCGCGAAGCGGACGCGCGCGAGGTTATTCGCCAGCAGGCTCACCCGAAGGCAGCCCTGCTCGAAGAACATCGTGAGGCCGCGCACGTCATGCTCCCTGCCTTGCATTGAGCCTGGGGTTTCTTTGGGAACGAGAGAGGGCATGTGATGCTCCTGATTTGGTAGAAGCCGTTGGACGATGGAACCGCCAAAGTCCATTGAGCTTGTGTGATGAGCAAGGGGCGTGCGAAGGAAGGCGTTTTGAGCGCCAGAATCGGCTACACCTGCTCATCCTGCGCTTCTCCCGGACGTGTAGCCCCGCTAGTATAACGAAGCGCCCCTGCGAGAGGGGCGCTTCGGTTAGTTCGATAATGTGGACGGATGCGAGCTATGCCGCGCGCCTGCGCCAGTGCCAACCCGCCAGAGCGAGCAGACCAACAAGGGAGAGCGGGGCCAAAACGACCCTACCATCAGGAGCAGGCTGGCTCTCGAAGCGCGCCGCCGTGACGCTGGTCGGCTCCTGCGCGTCGGGCAAGATGATGGTCATCTCGTCGGGGAGCGAGTCGTCCGACACGGCATCCTCCGGCAGCGTGCCGGGCGCGGAGACCTCAGCCAGAGCGTCCGCCGCTTCCTCCATTCTAGCCTCGCCCGCCTGGAGGTCCGCCGCCAGTTGGCCCGGCTCGGCCACCTCAAGAGAGGCTTGAGTGGCATTGGTTTGAGCTGGCGATGCCTGATGGCTGTTCCAGTTGTAGTAGTCGGGGCTGACGCCGAAGCCCACAATCGTCATGCTCAGGTCGGAGACCCGGTTGATGGTGGCGCTGTTGGCGACGGTGGTGCCGTTCATGGTCCAGAGGTAGTTGTAGCCCGTGCCGAAGTGCCTCCAGAGGATGTCGGCCTTACCGTCGCCATTGAAGTCGCCTACCCCCGCGACCTTGTAGTTGAGGTCGCTGAGACGTGTGACGGCGGTGTTGCTGAGGACGGTCTTGCCATTCATCAGGTAGATGCTGTTCTGCCCCGTGCTGGCGTGCCGCCACAGAATGTCAGCCTTGCCATCACCGTTGAAGTCCTCCGCGCCCGCGACCTTCCAGTTGAGGTCGGAGACACGGTTGATGGTGGCGCTGTTGGCGACGGTAGTGCCGTTCATGGTCCACAGGTAATTGTAGCCCGTGCCGATGTGCCGCCACAGGATGTCATCCTTGCCATCGCCTGTGAAGTCGGCAATTCCAGCCACAGTGTAGTTGAGGTCGCTGAGACGTGTGACGGCGGTGTTGCTGAGAACGGTCTTACCATTCATCAGGTAGATGCTGTTCTGCCCCGTGCTGGCGTGCCGCCACAGGATGTCAGCTTTCCCGTCCGCGTTGAAGTCCCCCAGGCCCGCGACCTTCCAGTTGAGGTCGGAGACGCGGTTGATGGTGGCGCTGTTGGCGACGGCGGCACCGTTCATGGTCCAGAGGTAGTTGTAACCCGTGCCATGATGCCTCCACAGGATGTCGGCCTTACCGTCACCCGTGAAATCGCCTACCCCCGCGACCTTGTAGTTAAGGTCGCTGAGACGCGTGACGGCGGTATTGCTGAGGACCGTCTTGCCACTCATCTGGTAGATGTTGTTTCGCCCGGTGGTGGCGTGCCGCCACAGAATGTCCGCGTTGCCATCGCCACCGAAGTCGTACTGGTTGCTGCTGCTGTCCGGCGTACACTCAGGAATACGGGAGTTACCGATGCGGGTGTGCCACTCGCCACCATTGGCGGTAAAGTACTCGTTCGTGAACCAGAAGGTGCAGTCATCCGCCGGGTCGGGGTTCATGGCACTATAGTCGCCATAGCGGCTGTGGGCAGAGGTTTGCGAACCTGTACCCGCGATAAGCGTCTGCTCGGCCTGCAACGTGCCGAGTGGGTCCGTAGCCAGGCGTGTAGCGTAGCGAATGGAGGGATTGATGGTCGTACCCGACGTGCTGTAGGCCAGGGCGATGTTGCCGTCGTTGTCCTGGGTGATGCTGCCCATGAAGCGCCATAGGCCATCGGCGGGGGCGTGCGTCCCCTCCTGGAAGAGCGACCAGGCTGCGGCCCCAATCCGGCGTAGCTCGAACCACCGGATGGCGGCGCGGCCAGTTGCCGCGTTCGGGTTCCCGGCGTCGTCTATAGTCCAGTTGCCAACCATCGCCTCGTGCGTGCCGAAGTTGCGGTAGGCCAGACGGAACATCGGCCACTCCGAGACCGCATCAAGCTTGGCTGCGGTGCCGAGTTGGGGCACGCAACTAAGCTGGAAGAAGCCACAGACGGTGTAGGCGAAGTCTGTCACCGTAATGCTGGACACCAGCGTGAAGGTCGAGCTCGCAGGCGTAGCGAAGTCCGGGTTAAGGGCGAAGACCTCGATGCGGTCATTAGCTCCGCCATGCGTAGCGCTGTCCTTGAAGGTGTAGAAGAAGCCCGGTGAGCCTGCTGGCGGGAGTGTCGTGCCATCCAGGTCGGCAGGCATCAGGAAGTTGTTTTGCCCGGTGAATACCACACCGTTGGCCGAACCGCCGACGAGCATCTGCGCGCGGTTGAGGGCATACGCGGTGTACGTACTCTCGTTGGCACCAATGTAGTAGGCGTTGGGCCAGACGCCAACCTTGAAGTAGTCCGGCAACTGAGACAGAGTGAACTGATAGGTCCAGTAAGCACCCGTTGGGTCCGGTGTCTGCGAGATGGCGATACAGAATGCGTAGGGTGAGGAGGCGACAAATTGACTCAGGAGCCAGCGGTCCGCCTGCTGGTCGTAGAGCACGACAGGGTCGCCATGATTGGTGGCATTACATCGGGGCGTGACAGCCGCGTTCGTAAAGAGCGCGTTGATGTTGGTGGGGCCAGCTAACCGTGTTCCGCTCTTGTTGTAGATGGAGAAGGCGGAATTAACCATCTGTACGTAGTGGTTCGGGCCAACCTCGCCAACTGTATCGGGCGGCGCGCAGTTGCACCCACTGTCCACGACACTCATCCCCTCAATGTTCAAAGTCGGGGCTGGCGTGCGGCCCGCGTTGGTGGCCTGGCGGGCCAGCAGTGCATCGGGGCCGCTCTGCTCCAACGTCACGTTGCCTTGCAGGAAGCTGCTCTTGTTCTGGCGGGGGTTGATCTCACGAACGAGGTCCACCGGCTGCTGTTGAGCGCGAGGCAACTCACGCACTGCGCGGCTCACACCGGGGCCAAGCGCCTCGATGACTGACAGTTCCATCTCTTGGCCGCCCTGCAATTCCGTGCCAGCACTGGCAACAGAACCATTGCCGAGCACCCAGGCGAAGGCGACGACCATGACGAGCACGGCGAGGCTGCTGACGACTCTCCAGGAAGACTTCATTTAACGACGCTCCTTAGTCAGACATGGGATGGTTCCGGGCGACGAACGGCCAAAGACAAAAGCAGGGTTTCAAGAACCCTGGAAGTTTCATCTGATAGCTTGTAGGCTATTTCGTTGATAGGGACGCGCCGGAATGCCCTTGCCTGAAAGAGATGCACTCTACCGGGCAAGGGCCTTATGGCTCGTTGAGGATTCTACCAAGAGTTTCTACACTCGGAAAATCCTTATCGGTCCACATTGCCCCTGCGCCTGACGGCTGTCAGGACCGCAGAGGCAATGTGGTTGTGGACAGCAGCGGTTGTTACTTCACCTGACGGCTACGGACGTAGACCGCCACGCCAAGCGCGAGCACACCGAGCAGCGGCAGCCATGCGATACCAGACGTGGAGCCACCCGTCTCAATACCAGTCGTGCGAAGCGCGGTTGGAATCCCCGTGGTGGCTGTCGCGGTCGGGGAGGTGCCCGGCGTAATAACTTCCGTCGGCGTATTGGTTGTTGTAGGAGTCGTTGTAGTCGTAGGCGTGTTGGTTGTCGTAGGCGTTGATGTCGTAGTCGGCGTGTTGGTCGTCGTAGGCGTGTTGGTCGTCGTAGGCGTTGATGTCGTGGTCGGCGTGTTCGTTGACGTAGGCGTAGGTGAAGCCCCTGCGTCGGGTGCGGTACACTCAGGCATTCGGGACGACCCGATGCGCGTGTGCCACTCGCTGCCATTTTCTACGAAGTACTCGTTGGTGAACCAGAAGGTGCAGTCATCCGACGGGTCCGGGTTCATGGAGCTATAGTCGCCCCAGCGGCTGTGTGTCGAGGTCTGCGAGCCTGTGCCTTCGATGAGGCTCTGCTCGGCCTGCAAGGTGCCAAGCGGGTCTGTAGAGAGGCGCGTGGCGTAGCGGATGGCCGGGTGGATGGTCTCGCCCGATGTGGTATAGGCCAAGGCAATGTTGCCGTCGTTGTCCTGCGTGATGCTACCCACGAAGCGCCACAGGCCATCGGCGGGGGCGTGCGTGCCCTCCTGGAAGAGCGACCAGGGAGTCGCCCCAATCCGTCGCAGCTCGAACCACCGGATAACGGAGCGGCCAACGGCTACGCTGGGGTTCCCGGCATCGTCTATGGCCCAGTTGCCCACCATCGCCTCGTGCGTGCCAAAGTTACGGTAGGCGAGGCGATACATCGGCCACTCCGAGAGCACATCAAGGCGGGCGGTCGCGGAGGCATCCAACTGCGGCGCGCAGTCGAAGACGAAGAAGCCACAGACGGTGTAGGCAAAGGGTGTTACCGGAATGGTGGACGCCAGTGTGAAGGTCGAGTTCGCGGGCGTGGCAAAGTCCGGGTCGAGGGCAAATACCTCGATGCGGTCATCGGTTCCACCGTGCGACGCGCTATCCTTGAAGGTGTAGAAGAAGCCCGGCGAATCGGCTGGAGGGGGTGTCGTACCATCCAGATCCGCAGGGAGCAGGAGGTTGGTCTGCCCTTCGAAGCGCACGGAGGTCGCCGGGTTGCCCGCGAGCATGTTGTTGCGGTCAAGCGCATAGGCGGTGTAGGTGTTCTCGTTGGCGCTCATGTAGTAGGCATTCGGCCAGACACCAATCTTGAAGTAGTCCGGGAACTGAGGCGTCTGGAACTCATAGGTGTAGTAGGCACCCGTCGGGTCCGGCGTCTGCGAGATAGCAACACAGACCGCGAAGGGCGGCGTAGCGGGACTGGTAACGTACGAGAACTGGCTCAACAGCCAGCGGTCAGCCAGTTCATCGTAGAGGACGATGGGGTCGCCATTGTTGGTCGTGCGGCATTGAGAAGTGAGTGGTAGACCAGTAAAGAGCGTGTTAATGTCGTGCGGACCATCGAGCAGCGTCCCCGTCTTGTCGTAGATGGAGAAGGCGCTGTTGACCATCTGCACGTAGTGGTTCGGCCCCACATCGCCAACGGTGTCGGGCGGCGCGCAGCCACAGCCACTATCCACGACGCTCATCCCCTCAAAGTTCTGGATGGGCGCGGGCGTGCGGCCCGTGTTGGTGCCCTGGCGGGCCAGCAGCGCATCGGGGCCGCTCTGCTCCAACTGCACGTTGCCTTGCAGGAAGGTGTTCTTGTTCTGGCGGGGGTTAATCTCACGAATGAGGTCCACCGGCTTCTGCTCAGAGCGGGGCAAATCGCGCGCGGGGCGGCTCACGCCGGGGACGACGACCTGGCTCCCTGTGTACTCCATGCCGCCATCGGCCTGACCCTGCAACTCGGCGTCGGCGCTGGCAACAGAACCGTTGCCGAGCACCCAGGCCAGCGCGACGACCATGACGAGCACGGCGAGACTGCTGACGACTCTCCAGGAGAATTTCATGTGGTGCCACTCCGTTCTATAGGTGGGGGTTGTTCCTGGTTACGAACGGCTAAACACGAAAGCAGGGTTGCAAGAACCCCGGCCAATCTCGTCTGACAGCTTGACAGCTATTTCGTTGCTACGGCGCGCCCGCCTCAAGGGGTGGGCTGCTCGCGCGGATTCTGCCGAGGGTTTATCTCGACAGGCACAGTGTCCGTTCGCGGCACAATAGTCGGCAAGTCGCGCGCGTTAGGACTTATTCCCGGCGAGACCGGACCACCGACCCAGGGCACCTCCGTCTGTTGTGGAGGGCGCTCTTCGGGGTTCTGCCGGGGGTTTATCTCGCTGGGCACTGTGTCCGTCTCCGGTTCGACTGTCGGCAACTCGTCTGCTTGGGGCGCAACAGGTTCGTCCTGCAAGCGCGACGGACTTGTTGCGGAGGGCGCTCCGGTATCACTCGCGCGGACTACCAGAAGCACAAGGCTGGCGACCATCAGGATGACGAGGCCCGCCAGCACCTTCCAGACTGTTTGAATGCCCCGATTCCGCTCGATGATGCACGACGCTTTCGTCCGCGAGTCAGCCACTCGCAACGCCCATACGACCTCTTGTTCAAGAATAAGGCCACTTTGGCTCACTGTCAATAGCTAATAGAAGGTACGCGGTCAAGGTTTCGTGGCGGATGCAGGGGCGCAGAGGGTTGTGTTCAGAGATAAAACGAGCCTCTACGCCGGAAAATATGTACATTTATTGACATTGTTTTTATTCGTGTCATGAAGTTGGAGTGGTGAAAGCTTGCGGTGACGACGAGCGTTGTCGCGCGAACCGCCGCATTCCCCCACATTGGAAAGGATGAGGGATGAAGGATGAAGGATGAAGAACGGCCAACGACGAAGAGCGTCGGAGTGAGCCACATTTAGCCACAGTTGAACGGTTTTTGGTACCCTGCAAGGGAGGAGATGAAGGAACTTGACGATAAATATACTGACATTTCACCACATTGCCACCGATTTTACCGGATAGTGCAGACGGCATACAGCAAGGGCGCGCCAGCGA
>DASVVH010000522.1:0-8994 GCA_036386615.1 Ardenticatenaceae bacterium | reverse complement strand
GCTTTACCGTGGCGACTGTCCAGGGAGAGTTTGGAGGTGCTACCGGCCCCGTTGCTTGCCCCGCCTACGTCCCACAAGTCCCCACCGCCATTAGCAGCAACACCTTCACCGCCACGCTGGACCGCCTCACACGGCATCAGGCGACCTTCGTGGCCTTAGCGGTGGCAACGGGGCTGCTGGTTAACCTGCTCGTGCCTGCGCGCCTCAAGCAGTGGCGCAAGCGTACACAGTCGAGGCGAGTGACGTAGCACAGAGCAGATTAAACGCGGTATAAGTGCAGGAATGGCAGCCCGAACTTACAAAAGTAGAGGGGGAAAGGGGGAGAGAGAGCCATTCTGGCACGCAGGGCACCTGAGTATGGCATGCTCACGGCACGGTGGCCTGCTAGGATGATGTCAGTTCACATGAAATCGAAAGGAGACATCATGAAACACTTACTGGTTCGTCACATCGTCCTACTGCGAGTGCTGATACTGCTCGGAATGGTCGCCCGTCTTGGTGGCGGGGAGGGCGGCTGGCCCGCTTTCTAGGCCCTCTTCAAGCTCTTGAAGACGTCTAAACGGGTGGCGCTTGGTCGCGCTGAGTCGTCGTAGACAGGCACCACCCCATGATCAGAAAGGAGCACAAGACGAAATGAACGCTCTGAATAGTCGGGAGTGGATCAGGCGCGGAGGGCTACTCAGCATCGCCGCGGCAGTGCTTTTCGCAATCTACCTGCTCGTTACACTAAGCGGACGCCCCGCTAGTGGCGACGGAATAAACGGCGACGGCCTGATATTAGGGCTATGCCGTGTGGGTTTCATCGCTGGGCTGTTCGCCTTCCTCTTGCTTGGTGCAAGAGGAAGATTGAGCAGAATCGGCTTTGGCATCGCCCTCGTTGGCGCAGGGCTGCACCTCATTGCCGCCCTCAGCGGTGTGGCTGCCGACGGCTGGACATACGAGGCGTTTGCTGAGGAAGTAGACACACCCTGGTATGCGTTTCTGAACGGGGCCGGACACGGCATCTCCCTTCTCGGTACCTTGCTCATGGGGCTTGCCGCTCTCGGTGAGAGAGTTCTACCCCCCTGGAAAGCGGTAGTGCCGATCCTCATCGGCCTAAGCTTCTTTATCCTGGCGTCCGTCATCGGCTTTATTATGGCCTTCCTGATATGGAGTTTGCTGTGGGTCGTGCTTGGCCTCGCCATCATCACGGAGCAACCCAGAGGCGTACAGCAGACGGAGGCGACAGTTCCACACTAAAAGAACAAAAAGAGGGACGGTGTTGGCCGTCCCTCTTTTTGTTGCTACGGCCTGAGGCGCTTCGCCCGGTCACTGCGCCGCGGCCACGCTGCCGCGCCCTCCCGCCAGGAAGGCAAAAACCAGCAGGACTAACAGCATAGCCTGACGCTTGTCCATCAGTGTACTCCTTTGAGCGTCTACCCTCGCCGCATGGTTGCGAGGGGTTGAGGAGCAGCTTCCTACAGCGCGAGGAGTGCTGTCAAGTAACACCACTGATGGCTTCTCAAAAGCCGGTTCACATGCAGTCCACCGTCATTGGCATCTGCCAAGAGTTCGGCGCGGTAGACCCAGGCGAACCGTAGAGTCCGTAGGACGGCGAAACTCGTAGACGGGGATGGAGCCGAATAGAGCGGGGTCGCTCTACGAGGGCGGGATCCTCGGCGGCGTCCGCTCTTGAGAAGCCCCACTACAAACAAAATCAACTTGACAACGAACGCCCTTTCTACTATAATACCCCCATCTTGATTCACCACCTTACTTGAAACTCAGGAGCAAAATGAAGACCTTTGTAGCCGTTTTCTCTCCCCTCTGGGCCTCTCTGGTGCAGTTGTTCGCCGCACTTATCGCGCCTCTGCATCGAAGAGGCGCGATTCCTCCTCGCAAGACAAGCACCCCATGCTTGATGTCATCCACCGCAGCCATGATGTGGGGCACCGGAATTGCCCCACTTCCGGCTTTTATTGCCTCCCCTATCTCTGTTGGCCGCTTCCCTCTACATGACATGCATATTTTCAATGTCATGAAATGTACATATCTTTATGGTCAACTTCCATCCGTTGCCCTCTCGAACCCCACAAAACGCTTCAGATGTGGGGAATGTGGGGGTCAACGCGACACCCCTCGTGGCTTGCTGTTATCCCACATCCCATATCTCGCATCCCGCATCCCGCATCCCGTTCTCACATCTCGCTCTCATCCAGCCTTCACCGTACTATCACAAACCGCCACTATCATGGAAAGCAATATCAATGGCTGACAGAGAAGAGGGTACGATGAAGCAGCGCCTGCGCTATCTGTTCACAGTGCTGGCTATCCTGGTTATATTCGGGGCCGGGTTCTTCGCCGGGCAGTTCTCGCCGACGGCCAGCGCCTTCCAACAACTGCAACAGGAGACCGACAGCCCCCAGTTGGCCCGGCTCGAACAAATCTGGAACCTCGTTCACACCGAGTACGTCACCCAGCCCCTCGACGACGAGGCCCTGATTAGCGGGGCCATCAATGGCATGCTCGAAGTGCTGGACGACCAGCACACCTCCTACATGCCCCCCGGCGAGTTCGAACTGTTCAACTCCACCATCGAGGGTTCCTACACCGGCATCGGGGCCGAAGTCGAGACGAGGGACGACAAGCTCTACATCGTCAGCCCCTTCGAGGGGTCGCCCGCCGAGGCGGCGGGGCTGCAACCCGGCGACGAGATTGTCCAGGTGGACGACACGCCCATCACCGAGTTCGAGGATCCACTAACCGCCATCACCCTCGTGCGCGGTCCGGCGGGCGAGGCCGTCACGCTCAAGATTCGCCGCGATGCCCAAACCTTCGACATCGAGGTCGTCCGCGCCGAGATTCCGCTCATCAGCGCGAGCGGCGAGATGCGCGACGACGGCATCGGCTACGTGCGCGTCTCCGACTTCGGCTCCAACACCACCGGGCAGCTACGCGAGGCGCTGGAGCCAATCATGGAGAGTGACCCGCAGGGCCTCATCCTCGACCTGCGCGGCAACCCCGGCGGCAGCCTCAACACCGCCATCGAGGTCACGAGCGAGTTCATCGGCGACGGCACCGTCATGGTCGAAGAGTGGGGCAACGGCACCACCTACGCCTACGAGGCTGAGACGGGCGGCTTGGCGACCAACCCCGACCTGCCCCTCATCGTCCTGGTGGACGGCGGCAGCGCCAGCGCCAGCGAGATTGTAGCGGGCGCGATTCAGGATAGAGGGCGGGGCCAGTTGCTCGGCGAGACGACCTACGGCAAGGGCACCGTGCAGAACTGGCACGACCTCGGCCCGGAGAACGGCGGCGTCCGCATCACCGTCGCCAAGTGGCTCACGCCCGACGAGAACTGGGTCCACGAGCAGGGGCTGACCCCCGACGTAGAGGTCATTCCCGGCGCGGCGGACCAGGCGGCGCAGCGTGACATCCAGCTTGAGAGCGCCGTGAACCTCCTGCTGGGCTTTCCCGCGCCCATCCCAACGGACAGCCCGCTCTCCAACGGCGGCGCGTGGCACGGCACCCTGCCCGTCGCGCAGTAGAACGATACTCAGAGGAGAACAGCGGACGATGACCCACCTTCCGGCAGCCCAAACGAGCCGCACCCTGACCGTCTGTGGCTCGTCGCCCGCCCCGTCTCATGGCTCCGAAAATGCTAACATAGCACTCAGCCTATTCTCATCTTACGCTCATAATCCCTTGCTATACTGGTAAACATGAGGGTTTAGGCGCTTCACACAAATTCAGTGCCTAAACCCTACTCTTTTCCCCAAAGAGGGTGCGATAGGTAAGGAGACGATAGGGATGGTCGAGAACGATATTTTAGAACGCACCAAGCAGAGCACCGGCAGTCTCGAAGAGACTGATACTGAAAATCTGGTAGCCATGTACCTCCGCGAGGGCGGCCACCACGACCTGTTGCAGAAGGAAGAGGAGTTGGAGCTTGGCCGTATGTGGCGCTCCGCCATGGTCGCGCGCGACCAACTCCCCGCGACGACGGACGAGGACCAGCGCGAGGAGCTGGAGGCGATTATCCGCCGGGGCGACGTTGCCCGCCAGCGCCTCATCCGCGCCAACCTGCGCCTCGTCGTCAGCGTCGCCGCCCGCTATCGCGGCTACGGCGTTCAGCTCGGTGACCTCATCCAAGAGGGCAACATGGGGCTGATGCACGCGATTGACAAGTTCGAGCCGGAGCGCGGCAACAAGTTCAGCACCTACGCGACGTGGTGGATTCGCCACGCCGTTGGCCGCGCCATCGCCGACCAGGGCCGCACCATTCGCCTTCCCGTCCACATGGCCGAGAAGATTCGCAAGGTGAAGGATGCCGCCTACCGCGTCTCGCAGCGCACGGGCAACGAGGCCACCATTGACCAGATTGCCGAGGAGATGAGCCTGCCGCAGGAGAAGGTCGAGGAGTTGCTGCAATTCGCGCAGCACCCCGTCTCCTTCGAGTCCCCCGTCGGCGACGAGGACGGCAGCGCCACGCTGGGCGACTTCCTGCCCGACCAGGACTCCGTTTCGCCCTTTGAGGCCGCGCTCGATAGCGGCGTCCACGAGGACATCCGCGAGGCCCTGGCAACCCTGACCCCGCGCGAGGCGAAGATTATCAACCTGCGCTACGGCCTCAAGGATGGCCGCGAGCACACCCTGGAAGAGGTTGGGCGCAAGTACGGCCTCACCCGCGAGCGCATCCGCCAGATTGAGAAGGATGCCCTGCGGAAGCTGCGCCACCCCAGCCGGAGCCGCAAGCTGCGCGCCTTCCTCAGCTAACCACCAGACATTACCTGAGACACACCAGTCGCAAAAAGAGCCGCGTTGGCCGAGCGCGGCTCTTTTTGCGTCCCCGGACGGTATCACCCTTGCTAGGAAACAGCATCCACCCAAACCAGGAGGCCACCATGACCGAGCCGAGAAGGAACCCCACTGAGCCACAGGACACAAACGAACCACCCGCCCGAACCGAAGATGCGTCGCCCAACGACGATGAGCTGATGCTGACGCTCGGCTCCTCGCAGGACTCTGTAACGGACTACGACACCCTCTTGGACACCGTCGGCGACGACGAGGCGTAAACCGTTCAAAATTCAAGCTCCAAAAGGTATAACAAGACGCTGGCAGGCAATGAGCCTGCCAGCGTCTTGTTTGTGTGAGAAGAAAAGGCGCGCCAGCATCGGCTTATCCTAGAGGAACGTTGCTAAATCCGCCTAAACGGTTCATAATCTTGGCAGAGAGAACCAGTGGAGTTAAAATGTCGAAAGAACTGGATGCGACCGACCGGGAGATTCTGCGCCACCTGCAAAGCGAGGCACGGATGACCAATACAGAGTTGGCGCAACGGGTACAGCTATCGCCCCCCGGCTTGCAGAAGCGGCTGCGGAAGCTGGAAGAGGCAGGAATCATCCAGGGGTACGCGGCGCTGCTGGACCGCGAAGCACTTGGTTACGATTTGCTCTGCTTCGTGCAGGTCACGCTGCGCCATCATGAGCCTGCAACGGTGGACCACTTCAAGCAAGCGGTGCAGGCGATGCCCGAAGTGCTGGAATGCTACCACCTGACGGGCGACTATGACTATCTGCTAAAAGTCGTAATCCAAAATCGCAAGCACCTGGAACGATTTCTGCTCGACACGCTGACACCCGTTCCCGGCATTGACAAGATTCACACCAGCGTCGTCCTCAACGAGATTAAGGCCACCACCGCACTGCCTTTGCAATCACACCAGGAATAGAGTTGCGATGATGCACACTCCCCTCGTCACCGCCGACGAGATACAGTTAGCCGACTGGACGCGCACCATGAAGCGCTCCGTGCTGCGCGAGATGCTGGCAGTGGTCTCGCGGCCCGGCATCCTCTCGTTCGCGGGTGGCCTGCCCGCGCCCGAACTCTTCCCCGTACAGCAGTACGCCGATGCTGCCGCCAAAGTGCTGGCACAGGACCCCTGTGCGCTGCAATACGGCCCACCCTACCAACCGCTCAAGGCGCACATCGTGCGGCTGATGGCACAGCGCGGCGTGCCTTGCACGGAGGAGCAGATATTCCTGACGACGGGCGCGCAGCAGGGGTTGGACGTACTGACGCGGCTGCTCCTGAACCCCGGAGGGCAGGTCATCATCGAGGAGATGGTCTACACGGGCGTGCAACAGGTGATTGCGCCCTTCCAGCCGGAGATATTGACCGTACCAACGGACCTAGAGACCGGGATGGACGTGGATGCGGTAGAGCACCTGCTGGTGGGCGGCGCACGCCCCACCTTCATCTACGCCATTACCGACGCCCACAATCCACTCGGCGTGAGCATGAGCATGGAGAAGCGGGTTCGGCTCGTGGAACTGGCGCGGCATTATGGCGTGCCTATCATCGAGGACGACCCCTACGGCTTCCTCTGCTATGGCCGCGAGGCCGAGCCGCCGATGCGGGCACTGGACAGCCAATGGATCTTCTATCTCGGCTCCTTCTCCAAGATTCTAGCTCCCGCCCTGCGAACGGGGTGGATGGTCGCGCCGGAAGCACTCATCCCAAAACTGACGGTGGTCAAGGAGGCGGGCGACCTGGAAACCTCCGCCTTCATGCAGCGCAGCATCTCGGCCTACCTGGACACCGGGCACCTGCCCGGCCACCTCGTTGAGCTTTGCGAGGCATACGGCGCGCGGCGAGACACGATGTTGAGGGCGCTCGAAACCCACTTCCCCGCCGAGGCGCGTTGGACGAAGCCGACGAGTGGTATGTTCATCTGGGTCGAGTTGCCGGAAGCCACAGACGCGCGCGAATTGCTGCAACGAGCGGTGGACGAGGAGCAGGTAGCCTTCATTCCCGGCCACGCCTTCTGTGCCGGAAGCCATCAGGCCCCCCATACCATGCGCCTCAACTTCTCCAACGCCACGCCCGAACAGATTGAAGAGGGCATTGAGAGGCTGGGCCGGGTGATTCGCTCATGCCTTTCATCAGTCCCTTGAGACGCAATGTTGACCCCAATACAGCTACGGAACATTGCAGAAGCACGACTGGGAGACGCGGAGGCTTTATTTGCCACTGGACGGTACGATGGCGCAATGTATCTCTGCGGGTATGCCGTAGAACTTGCATTGAAGGCTAGAATCTGCCAGACCCTTGACTGGAATAGTTACCCGTCAACGGCAGGCGAATTCAAGGGCTATCAGAGTTTCCGAACCCATGATTGGGACATTCTGTTACATCTCTCAGGTGTTGAGAACCGAATCAGGCTTCAGTATCTGGTTGAGTGGTCAGCCTTTTCGCCCTGGAGTCCAGAAACGCGGTATCAACCGATTGGCACAGCGAACAGGCAGGACGTACAATTGATGATTAAATCTGCGCGAATGCTACTGGGGGAGTTATGAAGCCGAAACCACTCATAGACAAACTCGTTACTCTGGAGCAGGAGATTGCTGCTGAAAGGGGCGAATTCACCTTCCTTGCTCTCTTTAGGCGGGAGGATTCGCATTATTGGGACGTAGTGGTAGCAGCATCCTGGCTCGAAGGAGACAAGGGGGAAGCCTATCGCTTCATGGCGGAGCAGCTTCAATCGCACCTTGAGATACAGGAGATACTCACAATCTCCCGCATCGTTCTCATTGATGAAGACAATCCCTACCTGGAAGCCGTCATCCAAACCAAAGACGGGCAGGAAGGAGTCGTCGAGGTGCGCGACGAAGAATTCTTCGGCCTGCCCATCCAGCGCGGCTATATTATCACCGCGAAACGGCCCAACGTCGCCCCTGCCATCGAAATTCCCTAGAGGAGTGGAGTGCTCCTTTCATCAACCCCGGCCAGACGTACAGCACAGCAGTCCCTGAACTTCGCTCAAAGGAGAGTGACCTATGGAAGATTTCATGCCCATCAAGCGCGTTGACCACATCGAGATGTACGTGGGCAACGCGAAACAGGCCGCGCATTTCTACCGCACAGGCTTCGGCTTCGCCAACACCGCCTACAGCGGCCTGGAGACGAAGAACCGCGAGCGCGCCTCCTACGTCATGGAGCAGCGCAACATCCGGCTCGTCCTCTCAACCGCGCTGGGGCCGGACCACCCCATCTCGCGCCACGTCTACCTGCACGGCGACGGCGTGGCCGTTGTCGCCCTGGAAGTGCCCGACGCCGCCAAAGCCTACAAGGAGACGACCCAGCGCGGCGCGACAGGCGCGATTCCGCCCACCGAGGAAGAGGACGAGTACGGCGTCCTTCGCTACTCCGCGATTCGCTGCTACGGCGACACCCTCATCAAGTTCATGGACCGCTCCAACTATCACGGCGTCTTCGCGCCCGGCTACCAGCCCCGCAACGGCTTCGGCAACGGCAGGGCAGGCAAAGACCATCGGGGCATCGGCCTTGCCCACATTGACCACATGGTCGGCAACGTCGAACTCGGCGCGATGAATCGCTGGGTGCAGTTCTTCGCCCAGACGATGGGTTTCTCCCAACTCATCCACTTCGACGACCAGGACATCTCCACCGAGTACTCGGCCCTCATGTCGAAGGTGATGCAGGACGGCACGGGCAAGGTCAAGTTCCCCATCAACGAGCCTGCCGAGGGCAAGCGCAAGTCGCAGATTCAGGAATATCTCGATTACTACTACGGCCCCGGCGTGCAGCACCTCGCCCTTTCGACGGCCAACATTCTTGAGACCGTGACGCAACTCCGTGAGAACGGCATCGAGTTCCTGCGCGTGCCAAACACCTATTACGAAGACCTGGAAGAGCGCGTCGGCAAGATTAACGAGCCGGTAGACCAACTATCAGAGTTAGGCATCCTCGTAGACCGTGACGAGGAGGGCTACCTGCTGCAAATCTTCACAAAACCCATTGAAGACCGCCCCACCGTCTTCTTCGAGATAATCGAGCGTCACGGCTCGCGCGGCTTCGGCAAGGGCAACTTCAAGGCCCTCTTCGAGTCCATCGAGCGCGAGCAGGAACTACGCGGAAACCTGTAACAGCCGACGACCGACGCGAATGGCATGACGCAAGGGTGCAAAGACGCAAGGACGCAAAGGAATG
>DASVVH010000521.1:0-5093 GCA_036386615.1 Ardenticatenaceae bacterium | reverse complement strand
ACCTGCGCGACCAGAGAGGCAGCAGCGCGGCGGGCAAGGCCGTCGTCCTCGCGCTGACAGTGATTCTCTCGCTGGCGACGGTGCGTTACGCCGTCATCGCCTCCTTCATCAACGCCGACACGCCCAACGAGCCGCTCATCTTCGTGCAAACCTCGCCCATGATGACGATGCTCGCCGACGACCTCGCGGCCATCAGCGAGCGTATGGCGGGCGGCAAGAACATTCGCGTGGCCTACGACAATTTCTCTTCGTGGCCCTTCGAGTGGTACCTGCGCGACTATCCCAACCGCTTCTTCTACGCCGACCAGCCCCAGACCTATGCCGACAGCATACGCGGCGCTCCCGTCGTCCTCGTCGGCCACGCCAACGAGCAGGCGGTCAAGCCGTTCGTCAATGGCTACGTGCGCCACGAATACCCGATGCGCTGGTGGTTCCCCGAAGAGTACAAGGAGGGTCTCCGCGTCTTGAGCGCGCAGCCGGACGCGAATAATCCGGGCCAGAACGTCATCAATGTAGGGGAAGAATCGAAGAGTCCTATGACCCTGATGCGGAACATCGCGCTCCTCTGGCAGCAGCCGCAGTACCGCCAGGACTTCTTTGACTTCGTGCTGAACCGCGAGATGAAAGAGCCGCTTGGCGGCGAGAATCTCATCGTCTACATCCAGCCGGAAGTCGCCGCCGAAGTGTGGCAGTACGGCGTGGAAGTTGCCGCGCCGACCACTGCCTCCTCCGCCCCCTCCGCTCCCGCGGCGTCCTTCGCGGACGCCGTTGTGCAGCTACCCGCGACGACGATTGTGGGCCAACCGGGCGAGTTCCTGTCGCCCAAGAACGTGGCCGTGCTGCCGGATGGCAACCTCGCTGTCGCGGACACGGGCAACCACCGCATTCGCGTGATGCAGCCGGACGGCACGCTCGTGAGCGAGTTCGGCAGCTTCGGAACAGGAGAAGGGCAGTTCAACGAACCCTGGGGCGTCGCCGCCGCGCCGGATGGCACGCTCTATGTCGCCGACACCTGGAACCACCGCGTCCAGCACCTTACGACAGAGGGCGAGGTGTTGCACGTCTGGGGCACCTTCGCGGAGACAGGCGGCGTGCTGGGGGATGGCGGCACCTTCTGGGGGCCGCGTGACGTGGCGGTGGACAGCGAAGGCAACGTCTACGTGACGGACACGGGCAACAAGCGCGTGCAAAAGTTCGACGCGGAGGGCAACTTCCTCGACCAGTTCGGCGGCTCAGGGGCGGAGGCAGGGCAGTTCGCGGAGCCAGTAGGCGTCGCAGTCAGCCCGGATGGCACCATCTGGGTAGCGGACACCTGGAACCGCCGCGTGCAGAGCTTCAGCCCCGACTTCACACCGCTCTTGCAAATTCCGGTGGACGCGTGGGCGGGTGAGAACCTGACCAACAAGCCCTACATTGCCGCCAGCGACGAGCGGGTGTGGATTACGGACCCTGAGGGCTACCGCGTCGTCGAGTTCGATACGGCGGGCGAGGTGCAGCGCGTCTGGGGCCAGTTCGGTAGCGACGCCAGCGGCGTGAACCTTCCCTTCGGCCTTGCCTGGGACGCGACGACCAACAGCCTCTGGGTGGCCGACAGCGAGAACCACCGCGTCCTCGGCTATGATATGGAGTAACGTCCTGACCGAACAGAGTAGTGAGGCACAGCAATGAACACAGTTGCCGTCCAACTCCCGGAAGCGTTGTACCGCCACGCCGAGGCGCAGGCTACCGGACGTGGCGAAAGCGTAGAGGCTCTGGTGCAGGAAGTCCTGGAGGAATACCTGGAGGAACGCGAAGCCCCACCCGCGCAATCATTGGCAGAAGCATTGGCCGAAGCACGCGCCCAGATTGAGGCCGAAGGCACCCCTCTAATCCATTCTTGGGAAGAACTGGAGGCGGAAATCGCAGAGCGACGCGGTGGTGTAGCTGCGAGTTCGCTGTGACCCTCACCTTTGTGGATAGCGGGGTATTGATTGCAGCCGCTCGCGGAGTGGGCACAATTCAACAGGCCGCCGAAGCCATCCTGTTTGACCCAAATAGAACCTTCGCTTCCAGTCTCTTCGTGCAGATGGAGGTGCTTCCCAAGCCGCTCTATTTCAAGCGGCTAGGGGAGGTGAGCTACTACCAGAGATTCTTTGCCAGGGTTGCGGTCTGGGCCACTTGCGACGAGGCGTTGGTGCAGGAAGCCTACGAGGGAGGCGCAGGTAACAGGTTTAGCCGCGCTGGATGCCCTGCATGTCGCAGCCGCCCGCCGTGTTGGCGTTGAGGAGTTAGTTACCAGCGAGGGGCCGACCAAACCGCTTCACCGCGCCCGTAAGCTCAAGGTCATCACCCTACATCTGTAAGATAACAGGCAGGGCGTGCCATATACACGTAAGGAGCACTGCTGGACTGTCCGGCACCTTGTGTTGTTGACTTCCTCCTCAGCCCATGCCTCAATCCTCCTGCTTCGGCACCAGAGAGTAAGGCTCCTTGAAGGGACCCCTAGGAGTGCAATTAGGTTCTTCGCCTGGTCGTGCCCTGACGCTGAGGAATAGGCCGTTGAAGTTTGCCGAGCCTTCCCAGTCCCCTACCCGCTGAACTTCGTAGTACCATACCCCTTCAAGTGTATGCCGTCGCTCAAGAACCATCTCCAGTGCCTGTCCCTGAGTTGACAGCGCGTACTCGTGAAGGGATGGAGAAGACGAGATTAACTCATAGCAGGGATAGTCAACGAAGGCGAGCACCGTGTTATAGGGTCTTGACGGCCTTGAGTCGTCCCTCAACTCCACGGGGTGGGACTCCAGATTTCTGACAAGCTCTACCTGCCCGAACATCGTCAGCACGCCGATGAGTGAAGCAACAATAGTAAGCAAGCCCGTTTCAGGCTTGTGCTCTCTCGATAGCCAATACCAGACGGTAGGAGAGTCGTCGGGATGTTCCCGCACGCGCCGTGAATAGGCGACTATGAACGCGAGGAGCGCGATTGGGAAGAGATAGCCCCAAAACAGTGGGGGCCAGGCCGAGCGTGCTATAAAAGCCGCCAGAACGAGAAACCAACCGTACAAGCCGAGCGACCCCGCGAATGCGACTCCGGCCACAATGGAGCCACCAAGCGCGAGGAGCGCTCCTGCCCTCCGACGCAGCAAGCTAACCGCGCTGCTGGCGAGCAATATCCCTGCGGCAAGAAGTTGCACGCCGTTGGGCGAGAGCTCAATGGACACGAGGCTCGCTCCCTCATTGCCAAGCAGAAGAGTGTTTCTCCGGTATATGGAGAAGACGATGGTAGCCGCCACGACGAGATAGAACGTGGCCTGCTGGACAGCTCGAAGAACCGCGTGCCTTACCATCTCACTGTTAGCCTTTAACTAGCGTTGTTCTGCCATCCACTGTCGTCTCCCGCAGCGTCTCCTCCAGTTCCGCGTGCGCCGCGCAGGTCATGTGCCCCTTGCGCGCGCGGTTGCGGCAGCGCGTTCCCTTCAGAGTCAGCGCCGCGCACTGCTGGTGCTCGCTGTGGGGTGATACCTCCTCGTCCGCCAGCGCCGTCAGCAGCGCGAATTCCGCCCGCAGCAACTCGATAAACGCCCGCATGTTCGGCTTGATGCGCTCGCGGTCTGCCTGGATGCCCAGGCTCAGGTGGCGGTTGTACGACGCGATGGCGATGCCCAGGCCAATGTCGCCCGACAGCGGCACCAACGGCACGACGTGCTCCAGCGTCGCGCCCGCCAGCTTAAGCTTGTGGGGCGACCCCGGCACGTTCGTCACGATGAGTGACGCCTTGCGGGACACCTCCATGAACATCCGCGACACCAGCCCCGACGGAAAGCGCCCCGCCGTGTTGAAGACGCTCGCCGTAATGGCCGCCTCCGGTGACTGCTTCAGCCGCTCCATCGCCTGATGAATCTTCATGATGCGCTCGCGCGGGTCCGGCTCCCCGATGGGTAGCGGAGCCAGCACCAGCCCAAAATTGTTCCCCGTCTTCAGCGTCTGGCTCAGGTAGACGGGCACGGAGGCGTGCAGCACCTTCGGTACTCGCTCGCCCTGCTCGATGAAGTACCGCCGCAGCCCCCCCGCGATGACTGCCAGCATCAAATCGTTGACCGTCACGTCAAAGGCCCGCGCCACCCGCTTGATGTCCAGCGTCGGCACGGGCGGCGTCCACGCCACCGCCTTGCGACGCGTGAGCGGCCCCGTCAGGATGGTGCGCGGGTCCTGAACGAGCGGGAAGAGCTTCACCGCCAACTCCGTCACCTTCTCCGCCCTGGCGAGGAGGTCCGCCGCCTTGGGTAGCCCCTGCATTCGCTGCTCCTTCAGCCACCCCCGCACCGCCTGCGTTGTCTCCACCGCCTCGGCGATGGGTTCGATGAGCCGCTCGATGAACAGCTTGCGCGGCGGCGGCGGTGGCGGCTCCGCCTTGAAGAGACTCAGCCCCGTCTTCAGCAGCGTCACCCCGTCCCCAATGGCGTGATGCACGCGGATGAGCAGCGCGTCCCCTTCCGACCCTCCCTCGATGAGGTGCATCGTCCATAGGGGCTTCGAGCGGTCCAGCAGCATCGCCATCAACTCGCCCACCGTGCGGCCCAGTGCTCCCTGGTCGTGCGGCGATGGCACCGCCACCCGCCGGAAATGTGAGCGGAGGTCGAAACTCCGGTCCTCCACCCACTCCATCCGCCCCAGCGAGCGGCGGCGGACACGCTGGCGGTAGCGTGGGTATTGCAGCCAGTTCTGCTCGATGCGTTCCAGCAACTCTGTCTCGTTCAGCTTGCCATCGAACAGCAGCAACAGCCCCATCGTATCAGGGGCGGTTGGGTCTTCCACGTTCAAAATGGCCGCATCCATATTCGTAATCGGTTCAGGTCTCATGCGGCTCCCCAGGGTACTTTGTGGCACATCGTACAGTGATAGTATAGGCATTTCCGCCCATCTCTGCTACCCATCTACACGTTGCCGGGAGATAAACGCAATCTATGTCATGTCAGGGCTGTGTCAAAGTGGGAGAGGGGAAGGAGGAGAGGGAGCGAAAGGGGCCGTAGGGCACGAAGGCCAGTATCGGCCAGTAACGGCCAGTACTGGCGAGCGAACAGCGGCCAGTATAGGGATAAGTAGCTGCTATGTAG
>DASVVH010000520.1:0-2467 GCA_036386615.1 Ardenticatenaceae bacterium | reverse complement strand
GGAGCCGTACTCGCTCTCGACACGAATGATGGACTTGACCGGACCCTGCGCGATGAGGCGAACCCTGCGCGCCTTCATCGCCCCCGCTACCTCGTTGAAGCAGAAGACGTTGTGGCTCCAGGTGTCGCTCGTGTCGGTCATGACAACGGGCTTCGCGGCGTCGGAGAGGAAGAGGTCTATCCCCCTCTGCTTGTCGTAAAGCTGTGTGATGTAGCCCGTCTCCGGGTCGAAGACCAGGCGGAAGCGGTCATTCTCCATCGTTGTGTCGGTCGCCTCGACTGGCGGCACGTCGGGCCGCGTGCCCTCCGGGATGAGGCGATAGGTGCGGTAGCCCATCGGCGGCAGGTCGGCGACGAAGCTGACGCGGTAGCGGCCCCTCGACGTGGCGCGGGATTGAATGTCCTGCATCGGCACGGGCTGGCCCTCGTCGTCTATGAGGGCGTGTTTTTCGGTGAGGCCGCCAACCTCCAACTGCACGTTGACGCGGCTGCGCCACGAGTGCGGGTTGAAGACGACTATGGGTTTGGTGCCCTCTTCCTGCTCGATGCGGATGTTCCAGGAGAAGGATTGCACGGCATAGTTCAGCCCCCGGTCGGCAATCGCCATCGCCTCGCCGTAGAGGTGCTGCGCGTCGTCGTAGGCTGCTTCCAGGCTGGTGCCCGCGAGAATGTCGTGGAACTGGTTGAAGAGCACGCCCTTCCACGCCTGCCCGAATTCATCAGGGTAAGGTTGGCCCGTCACCCAGGAGGCGAGCGCCGACCACTTTTCCGCCGCTATCAGGCGGTTCTCGGCGAGGCGGTTCCAGCGCTTGACGCCGGAGTGCGCGGCGTAGCAGCCGCTCGCGTGGTGCTGGAACTCGGTGTGGACAACGGGGAGAGGCAGGTTCTGCTGGCGCACGCTCTCAAAGTAGCGGTTCGGCGTGCTGTATACGAGATTGGGGTAACCCGGCTGGCCGTTCAGCCGCTCGATGAGTTCGATGCTGCGCTTCGTGGGGCCGCCGCCATGATTCCCGATGCCATAGAAGCACATATTCTCGCCGAAGGGCGGCTTGAGGTCGGCGGCACAGCGCAGGATGTGTTTCTCAAGGTCCGCGTCACTCACGGTGT
This sequence comes from Ardenticatenaceae bacterium, assembly GCA_036386615.1. GTDB lineage: Bacteria > Chloroflexota > Anaerolineae > Ardenticatenales > Ardenticatenaceae > DASVVH01. Next base: position 1,361 of record DASVVH010000520.1, on the reverse strand, counting down.
ACTCGAAGGGAATGCGGAAGGTGAGGACGCGCGAGCCGTCGTCCGATTCCCACCAGAAGAGGCGGCTGGGAAGGCCCATCTCGTGGGAACTGGGGCGCATGAAGACGTAGTGGTCCATGCCACTCTTCTTGAGAATCTGCGGCAGCATGCCGTGATGGCCGAAGCTGTCCACGTTGTAGCCAACTTTCGCGGTGACGCCGAACTTCTCGCGGAAGTAACGCTGGCCGTAGAGACCCTGGCGCACGAAGGATTCGCCGCCGGGAACGTTGCAGTCGGGCTGAATCCACCAGCCGCCGACGACTTCCCAGCGCCCATCCTTGATGCACTGGCGAATCTCCTCGAACATGGTGGGGTCGTTGTTCTCGACCCACTCGTAGAAGGCGGCGGAACTGGAAACGAAGACGAAGTCGCCGTACTCTTGCAGGCGGTCCAGCGCGGAACGGAAGGAGGCTTTGACTTCCTGAAAGCCCTCCTGCCACTGCCAGAGCCACACGGGGTCTATGTGAGCGTTGCCTATCATGTGCAGGGTTTTGTTGTCATGCATGAAAAAGGTTGTCCTTGGAGTTTGTCATATTCGCGTTGCAGAGTTGTTATCGAAGCCGCCGTAGGTTGCGCCACAAACGACGTGGCTCCACCTACGGCTACGAGTTTCGCCACTCCCTTCGGGAGTTTCAGCATGGTAGTAGACCTTGCCGAAGTCCGCAGGAGGAGATGCGTCGTCTGCCGCGTAATCCTCGGCGGCATCTACTGGGTTGTAGGCATTGGCTGCGGCTCGCGTTCGGGACCGTCGAGAACAGGCGCGCCATCCTCAAAGGTGAGTTCGTCAATTCGCATATGGCGGAAGCTTTCAGGGTCCCAGGTGTGGTAGAGCATCCAGGTATCGCCGTCGGGGTCGAAAACGATGTCCTGCCCGCCGGGGCCGATGACGCCCGCCGGAATGCTGGTCTTCAGGAAGGGCTGCGACAGTGGCTTCTCGTAGGGGCCGAGAACGTTCTCCGCAACGGCGTAACCAACTGCGTAGTTGGGGCTGGAGTAGTCGTTGGCGGAGTAGAAGAGATAATACCTGCCCTCGTCCTTCCAGAGCGTCGGGGCCTCTATTAGATTGCCCTCCCAGGGCTGGTCTCTCCGAATGAGTTGCGTTGGCTCGCCGATGAGCGTCAGGCCATCGTCCGATACCTGCTGAATCCACAGCCAGGTAGGATAACCGCAGCAGTTGCCATCGTTCTTCCAGAGGACGTAGCGCGTGCCATCCTCGTCCACGAAGCTGGCGGCATCTATGGAGCCGCCTATGTTGTGATTGCAGATGAAAGGCTCCTCGGCAGGCGAGCGGAATGGGCCTTCGGGCGAGTCACTGGTGGCGA
>DASVVH010000519.1:0-15992 GCA_036386615.1 Ardenticatenaceae bacterium | reverse complement strand
ACCCGCTCTACAAAACGGGCCGAGCACGCGCACAGTGTTCATACTCTTTCTAACCGCTCTATATAAGCGGTCCTCCGTTGTTGCCCTCGATTAACTGTGCGCGCCCGCGTCTTTTCCCCGATGCCTCCTCTGGCACCCCCTGTGCCGCCTGTCCGGGTTTGCTTCCCGGCCATCCCCAACAGCCAATGAATGAGGAACTATTCAGTATATGGACTCTCGGACACTGCAACGACGAGGCCGCATCAACCGCTGTCTTCCCTTCCTATTGGGCCTTCTTGCCCTTCTGATTGCGGCCCAACCGATTCACGCCACCTGTGAAGATTCCCCTGAATGTAGCCCCACCCCCGAAATTCCCCTTGATTCAGGGAGCATATCGCTGCCTTTCGACCCGCGCACCCCGCCCGACCTACCTGCCGAGGGAGAGCCACCCGCCGCGCCAGAGGGCGCACCTGCTACCGAGGCGGCAGCACCGCAACCACCTGCTGCTGCCCAGCCGCCCGCCTCGACTGGACTCATCTGGCCCCTGCGCGGACTCATTACGACGCGGCCCCGCGCCGGACACATGGGCCTCGACATTGATGGCCGCACGGGCGACCCAATTGTGGCCTCCGCGAGCGGCACGGTCAGCTTCGCGGGCTGGAACCGGAGTGGCTACGGGTACATGATTATCCTGGGGCACGGCCAGGGGCGGGAGACGGCCTACGCCCACCTCAGCAGCTTCGCGGTACAACACGGGCAGCAGGTGACGCAGGGGCAGGTCATCGGGTTCGTCGGCTCGACAGGCCGCAGCACGGGCAGCCACCTGCACTTCGAGGTGCGAGAGTGGGGCGTCCGAAAGAATCCTCTCAACTACCTGCCGTAACACCCGACGGCGCGATTAGTCCAGGAACGGGTCTTCGTCGGCCTTGAGCGTGCCGTACCAGGCGCGGGCATCCTGCTCGGCTTCCAGGGTAGTCTGAAAGGGACCAACGTTCTCCTCAAGGCGCTCGCCATTCGGGTCGTCTATGAGCCAGTAAAAGCCGTCCTGATCCTCCCAGATGGCGAGGGTCGCGCCATCGGAGAGGTTGTGCGAGCCAGCGTTATTGACCTTATTCGTCGTCACGATTTGTTCTCCTCGTCGGGTTCGGATTCTCCTGACCTCAAAGCAAGGCGTATGCCCGTTCAGCAGCAGGGGCGCGACAGCGTTGTCGCGCCCCTGCTTTATTTTGCCTGTGTAGAGGTTGGGTCAGGCGGCGAGGGCGCGGCTCTCTTCGCGCACGACGGCAAGAATCTGGTCGGCGATGGCGGGCCAGCCGAAGCGGACGGCGCGCTCCGCGCCATTGTGCCCCATCTCCGCGCGCAGTTTCGGGTTCTCCAGCAGCACGAGAATCTTGTCAGCCAAAAGTTGGGGCTGCCGGGGCGGGACGAGGAAGCCGTTCTCACCGTCGTGAATGGTATAGGTCAGCCCTCCGACCTCGCTGGCGATGACGGGCGTGCCGGAGGCGGAGGCTTCAAGGGCCACCATGCCGAAGCTCTCATAGTGGCTGGGCATGACAACCGTGTCGGCGGCGGCGTAGTAGTAGGGCAACGTCTCCTGGCCCTGCGCGCCGAGGAAGGTAACGACATCCCGGATGCCGAGTTCGGAGCGGAGGTCACGCAGGCGCTGCATCTCGACGGTGACGGATTCCAGGTCGTCCTCGGCGCTGCCGCCGATGATTCCGAGCATCAACCGCTCGCGCCACGCCGGGTTCTGCTCGACGAGGAGTGCGACGGCACGAATCAGGGTATCAATGCCCTTCAGCGGCTCGATGCGGCCCACGAAGGCGATGAGCTTCTTGCCGTCAGGAATGCCCAACTCCTCGCACGCCTCGCCCTGGGAGATGGGGCGGAAGAGCGAGAGGTCCACGCCGCAGGGGATAACCTCAATCTTGCGCGGGTCGGCTTCGTAGAGGTCAAGCATCTGTTGACGGTCGGTGGGGTTGGCGGCGATGAGGCGGTCAGCAATCTCCATAACGTGCTTCTCGCCCGCGATGCGGATGTCCAACTCGAGATCCTCGTCACGCTGCGCCACGACGTTCTTCATGCGTCCCAGCGTGTGGAACATCTGGATGATGGGCGCGCCCCACGCCTCCCGCAGCCGCTCGGCCACGAGGCCACTTAGCCAGTAGTGGCTGTAGATGGCGTCGTACCGGATGCCTGCCTCCGCTACCATCTCGACAATGTTGTCCGCGAACTCCGGCACGTACTCGTAGAGGTCGTTCTTGTCTATCCACTGGACGGGGCCTGCCTGAACGTGGATGACGCGCACGTTGCGGGCCATGTGGACGACGACGGGGCGCTCCAGGCTCTGCGCGTGGGTGTAGATGTCAACGGCCCAGCCGCGCCGCCCCAACTCGCGGCTCAACTCGCGCACGTAGACGTTCATGCCGCCCGTGTTCTTGCCGCCGAGCATCGCCAGGGGGCAGGTGTGCATCGAAATCATGGCGATGCGCCCGCGCGGCGCTCGCCAGCCTTGCTGAAGATAGTCGTGACAGGCGTTCTGGTCACAACAGATAGTCTTGTTCAAGCTCATCATTTCCTCTATGGCTCTGCTATCGGTTCAGGTATCAGTAACAGGCCCAGTGCAAGCTACGCATAAAACATGCCAGAAGACGACGACCGACGACCGACGACCGCTAACGGTGGAAGTGTGTCTATCGGGTACAATAATGGTTTGGGAGCGTGACGCGGCGCGGTGATGGGAGTGGAATGGCATCGCGCTCCAGGCGGATGTGATAGATTGGCTCGGCATGCGCGCCGAAGCGAAATTTGTAGCCCTCATCACCGCGCAGGAAGTCGTAGCGGGTGCAGCCGAGCGAGATGGCGTGCTCGATGGAGTAGCTCAGGAGCAGCCAGCCGGGACTCGCGATGCCTTCCGCCTGCTCGTCGAAGCCGCTGTTGTAGACCAGAACCTCGTTCCGGAAGAAGAAGTTCAGGTAGGCGGCGGCGTGCGTGCCGTTGACGAGCAGAAAACAGAGGTCGAGCCAGCCGCGCTCGCTGAAGGCGACGGCGAGGTCGAGGAAGAAGCCACGCATCGGCGGCGTCATGAAGGCGGCTTTGTCGGCGCTGCTGCGGGCGTGGAGGCGGAAGAAATGCTCCATCTCCTCCTCGATGGTATCGGGCGTGGCGGGATACCAGCCGACGAAGGCATCCTGTCCGGCCTTCCGCAGCTTGCGGCGCAGCTCGCGGCGCTGCTTGCCCTCTAGCTGTTCAAGGTAGGCGTCCCAGCTTTCAGGCAGTGTGATGACGGGGCAGACCTCCTCGCGCTCCTCGGTTGCCGTAAGGCCCTCACCGGGCGCGAGGCGCAAAAAAGCCTCGCGGGTTGGCGAGGCATGGCGAAGGGCGTGCAGGTCGAGAGGACAGCGACAGGGCGCATCGGCCCACCCGGCGAGCAGTGCCGCCACGACTTCTTCTTCGCGGCCCGGCTCGGCCAGAATGTCCAGATAGTCACTGACATCCAGGCCACCGACGAAGCGGAGCACGGAGTTACCCTGCTCGTCTTCGATCTCGCAGAGGGGGGCAAGGCCGACAAGCGCGCCTCCGTCCGTGACGGTCCAGAGTTGAAGGCTGCCCGGCAGGCCAAAGTACCGCCACCAGAGGCGGGCGTAGGTCTGGCTATTGAAGATGGTGGCGGTGGCGCTGCGCTGGTGCAGGGCGTCCCACGCCTCCGCGAGCGCATCCCACGCGCCTTCATCGCGCCGACAGTCTATTTGCATGCTCTCACCCAACTATGGACTCACTGTGTAAATTATAGCGCAACGATTAGCTGTTGCAAGAATATGGGATGATTTTACGGAGTGGACGACCGGATGCTCCAGGACTACATCTGTGCTTCGGGGAGGATAGGCGTTGTCGCGCGAACCCCCACATTGAAGGGAACGATGAGGGATGAACCATACCCAAAGGGCACGATGTGAACGCTGAAGGACGGCACGACCTGAGGTTGAGCCACATTTAGCCACATTGAATGCGTTTTCAGGGAGCTTCCTCAGAGTAGGTGGCGCAGGTTGACGATAAAGATATGTACATTTATTGACATCGAAAATATGCATGTCATGGAGTGAGGGGGCACCAACAGAGATGAGGGAGGCGTGGAGGGCCGAAAATGCCTCGAATTGGTGCCTTACATTGATACTGTAGCGCGCACCCAGCGAACATGGAGTGGTGGACATTCGAGCCGCTACCATGCGCGTGCGATGCAGGACGGCAACGAATAACGGATTTTTCACCACAGAGACACAGAGGACACAGAGAACGGACACAACCAACGGTAGGCGCTTTAGGCGAAGAACGGACACAGAGAAGAAGAACATGTTTGACTCCTGAGTTTCAAGGAAGCTGTGCAAACTGAAGGCGCGGAGTACGAAGCGGGCGAGACGCCCGCGCTCCCACCTCTTTTCAACAGCTAAATGCTTGGACAGGTTAAGCAGGGTGGCGCGGGCAGAAAAACGTGTGTTTCTACTATATAAAAGACCTCAAGTGCCAAATTCCTGAGGAATTGGTGGCAAGATTAAGAAAATTTGACATGAGTAGGGAAGCGTAGAGAGATGGTTATCGGAATTGGGTTTGCCTCTTATACTCCGGCAGCAGCAATAGCGTTCATCAGGGTGGAGCATGGCCCACGTTCTGTTTGTCTTTCACGATGGCGTCGGTATCGGCGCGAACGATGCCGCCTCGAACCCTTTTATCGAGGCGGAGATTCCGGTCTGGCGCGGGCTGGCGGGGGGCGACTGGCCGACGCTGGATGACGCCGCGCCGCGCCACAGCCAGCACGCGACGGTTCTGGGGGCGGACGCGACGCTAGGCGTGCCGGGGGAGCCACAGTCGGGCACGGGGACGACGGCGCTGCTGACGGGCGAGAATGCTCCGGCGCAGTATGGCCGCCACATGGGGCCGTTCCCGCCGAGCGCATTAAAGCCACTATTACGCGAGAAGAACCTGTTTAGCCAGATAGCGGCGCTGGGAGGGCGCATCGCCTTTGCCAACGCCTACCCACCCTTCTACCTGGAACGGCTGGAACGGGGCCGGGCGCGGCGCACCACCTGCACGCAGGCGGCGCTCGCCGCCGGGCTGACGCTGCGCGGCTACGAGGCGTTGCGGGATGGGCAAGCGCTCTCTTCGTGGATTACCAACGAGCACTGGCGGCGCTTCGATGCCGACATTCCCGACGTTTCGCCATTCGAGGCGGGCGAGAATCTGGCGCGGCTGGCGCTGGGGCACGAGTTCACGCTGTTCGAGTATTTTCACACGGACCATAGTGGACACCGCCCCGGCATGGCAGAGGCGCACGCGGCGCTTCAGCGGCTTGACGGCCTGCTGGCGGGCATCATCGGCACGATAGACCCGGAGCGCGATTTGCTGGTGACGGCAGCCGATCACGGGAATTTCGAGGAGCAGAGACACTCTCGGCACACGACGAATCCGGCGCTGGTGACGGTGTGGGGGAAGGGGCACCGCGAGGTCGCGGCGGGTATCGCGGCGATTACGGACATCGCGCCCGCGCTGCTGGGGTGGCTGGCAGACAATGGACGGTAGACGGCGGACGAAAGACGAAGGACGAAGGACGAAGGACGGAGGAAACGGCATAACGCACCAACAGTAGGCGCTTTAGGCGAAGGCGCAAGGGGTTTTTCAAGAGGGATTGTAATACCAATTCATCGCACAAGTAGCGCAAACTGATTGGGGTGCCGCCGAGGGTTGCGCTCCGCTCCACCCTCGGCTACAGCTTTCGCCACTCCCCTCCGGGGAGTTCATGTCCCCTCTGACCGCTCATCTTGTGCCACCTCTATGTTCAACTGGTATAAGCCATTATTCCCGTACCCTGCATCTCGCATCTCGCATCCCGTATCACGTAAGGAAAAGACGCCCTCCTGGTGTGGAGGGCGTCTTTTGTGTTTAGAATTGGCTCAGTCGCGGGAAGGACGAGCGTCGGGCTTTCGCATCGCCTTCTTGCGGGCCTTGCGGCGCAGCTCGCTCTTGGAGACGAACCAGCGCTTCTTGCGATAGGTGCTCAGGATGCGGGCGGTGGCGACCTCCTTGCGGAAGCGCTTCAGCAGCATCTCCTGGCTCTCACCGGGACGTATTTTGACAGTCATCGGCTCTCACCCCCTTCGTGCGTGGAATGGTCGCCCGGCAGGGCAAACCGCGAGCGTACGCGGCGCTCGCGGCAGGAATAATCGGTTTATAGGCAACAGTCGCCATCAGGGGGCGACGTTCTCTTCGACAGGTTCGCCGTTCACTTCGCCGCTCTCGTCCAGCTCAACGCTCTCGTCCAGTGCAGCGGTCTCGTCAAACGCGGCACTCTCAACAAACGCGGCGCTCTCCCCTGCCTCGGCGGTCTGGCCTGTCTCGTCAATTTCGCCTGACTCGCTCCTCTCGCCTGCCTCGGCGGTCTCGTCAATGGCCCCGAAGGTTACGGCTTCGGTGGTCGCGTCTTCAACCGCCTCACCGTTGCCGTTGCCATTGACGGGCTGCGCCTCGGCAACGGGTGCCGCTTCGGGTGTTCCCGCGTCGTCCGGCGCTGCCATTTCATCCCCGGCCTCGTCCGCCGCTACCGCGTCCTCGGACACTTCCGGCTGCGGCGCGCGCTTGAGGCTAAGGCCGATGCGCTGGCGCTCGGTATCAATGCTGATGACGCGCAGGGGCAGGCGCTGCCCGCGATGAACAATCTCGCGCGGGTGGGTAATCTTCTCGTCGGCGAGTTCCGAGATGTGAATCAGACCCTCAATGCCGTCCTCGATGCGCGCGAAGGCACCGAAGTCGGTAAGGTTCGTAATCTCGCCTTCCACGATTTCGCCCACCGTGTACTTACTGGCGACCTCGTTCCAGGGGTCCATCTGGAGGCGCTTGAGGCTGAGAGCGATGCGCTCCTCGTCCTTGTCCACGCTCAGAACGTAGACCTCGACCTCCTGGCCGACCTGAAGCACATCCTTGGGGTGCTTGACGCGCTGCCAGGAAAGCTCGCTGACATGGACGAGGCCGTCGGCCCCGCCGAGGTCCACGAAGGCCCCGAAGTTCATCAGGTTGGTGACGACGCCCTTGCGAACGTTCCCCGGCTCCAACTCGTCGAGCAGGCGGGTCTTGTTCTCGGCGCGCCACTCCTTCATCGCCGCGCGCTCGGAAAGGATGAGGCGGCGGCGCTTCTGGTTGACCTCGACCACCTTCATCTTGAGGGTGCGGCCCATCATCTGCTCCAGGCGGTCCGAGCGGTCACCGCTGTCGGTGCGCTGCACGAGACCCATCACCTGGGAGGCGGGGACGAAGCCCCGGAGGCGGCCAAACGGGATGATGAGGCCACCCTTGTTGTAGCCCGTCACCTCGCCGTCAATAATCTCGCCGCTCTCCATCAGCCGCTCGGCCTCGGTCCAGTCTTCCTGGCTCTTCGCCATGTTGATGGAGGCGATGATGCGGCCACTGGGGTCTTCGGTCGAGAGGATGTAGACGGGAATCTCGTCGCCGACCTGGACGGAGTCGAACTCGTCGCGGTCCAGCTTTTCGAGGTCCGTGGACGGCACAACGGCATCGAGCTTGACGCCAATGTCAAGCACAATCTCGTTGTTGTCCTTGCGGAGGACGTAACCCGTGCGGATTTCGCCACGCTCAGGACGCTGGTAGTCGTACTCTTCCTGCTGGAGATACTCCCACATCGGGGAGTTCTCCTGGTTCTCCTGCTCGCCTACGAATTTGTTCACTCACTTCTCCTAGGGTACCCACTTCCCATGCACCGTTCCGGCAAGGCACCACCGCCCCTCCCTATCCGACAAAGAAAGACCCGGAGTTTCATCGTACAGCGGGACGAAACCCGAGCCCATCCGCGAACCGCAGTCCCTTAGCAACAAAAGCGCGTCACACCATTGCCGAGGGACGCGCAATCTTACCGGGGGTTCTCTGTTGGGAGCGTCTTGGCGGAGCCGCTCACTCTGCGTGGTTGCCTGCACCCAGAAGCGACTCTACGACGGTAGCATAAACGGTCATGGGAATGGAAATTTGCTTCAAATATTATAACCTAATGATAGGGGCTTGTCAAAGTGAATTTTTCTCTGGGCGGGGCACAAGTGCTCAGGCAGGGCTGAGTCAAAGTGGGAGAGGGGGAAGGAGGAGAGGGAGCAAGACAGGGGCCGGAGGGCACAGAGGCCAGTATAGGCCAGTAACGGCCAGTACTGGCGAGCGATAAGCGGCCAGTATAGTGACAAATAGCTACTATACAATTGTTAGCTATATGACAAGTCGCGCTACGTTGACACAGCCCTGGTGCTCAGGGCCTGTAAATAGACAGGCAGAGGTGGTGGAGTATACTTGCCGCGAATGCAGCCGTAACAACAATTGCGGTTTCGAGGTCAACGAGTCCGCGCTGGTTCCGCGATGGCAACAGCGGCCAGCGACGAGTTTGGAGGAGAGGCATGGCAGACTCACGAATCAAGCGCGTGGCGCAGGTGCTGGTAGAGTATTCGGTCGAGGTGAAGCCGGGCGATTGGGTCGTCATCCGCACCACGCCGGAGGCGGACACGATGACGCGGGCCATCTACAAGGAAGTCCTGAAGGCGGGCGGCAACCCACAGGTGTTGCTCACCTCGCCCTGGGAGGCGTACCTGCTGCTCAAGAACGGGAACGACGACCAGCTTGACTACGTTTCGCCCACCACGCGGCTGATGTGGGAGCAGGCAGACGTTCAGATTAGCATCCTGGCCGCCAGCAACACCAAGTCGCTTTCCAACGTGGACCCGGCGCGTGATAGGCGGCGCAAGCAGGCGACGAGCGACCTGACGCGGGTCTTCATGGAGCGGAGCGCCAGTGGCGCACTGCGCTGGGTGGCGACGCTCTTCCCCACCAACGCCTTCGCGCAGGACGCGGAGATGAGCCTGGAAGAATACGAGGATTTCGTCTACGGCGCGGGGCTGGTGGACGAGGGCGACCCCGTTCAACGGTGGCAGGAGCTTGGCAGGCGGCAGCAGCAGTTGGTGGACTGGCTGGCGGGGCGCGATCAGGTGCATATCCGGGGCGCGGACGCGGACCTTCGGCTCTCCATCAAGGAACGCACCTTCATCAACGCGGAGGGCAAGCGCAACTTCCCGGACGGCGAGATTTTCACTGGCCCGGTGGAGCACTCGGCGAATGGCTGGGTGCGCTTTACCTACCCGGCGGTGCTCGGCGGGCGCGAGGTGACGGGCATCGAGTTCACCTTTGAGGAGGGCAAGGTCGTCAAGGCGTCGGCAACGAAAAACGAGGAGGCGCTGCTGGAGATGCTGGAAACCGACCCCGGCGCGCGCTTCCTGGGCGAACTCGGCATCGGGACGAACCCCGGCATCACGCGCTTCACGCGGAACACGCTCTTCGACGAGAAGATTCAGGGCACCTTCCACCTCGCGGTGGGGATGAGCTACCCCGACACGGGCGGCGTGAACCAGTCGGGCATCCATGAGGACATCGTGTGCGACCTCAAGGACGGTGAGATTACGGTGGACGGCGAGCTATTCTACCGCAACGGCGAGTTTGTGGTATAGATAAGCTTTGACGCACTCGCCCTGCCAAAACAGTTGTATATGAAGGAAGGCCATGACTCAGCCAACTCGTGTTGAATCTCCCCAGAATCGCCTCATTGATATACTGCTGGGCGCACTCGTGGGTGGCTTGAGCGTCTTCGCCGCCATGCTCTTACGGGAGCGCAGCCAGCAACCAACCCATCAGCGCTCTGTGGACGAACTGGAGGACTTTCTTGCAGAACAGGCTTACACGGAGTGGCAGGCCGATTCTTCCATAGCACGCCCCTATGCGGCTTTCCGTGAAGAACTCATCGCGGAAGGACTCCTTGAGGATAACCGCGATGAAGCGGTACACGATTGAGATTGTGCCGCAGGCGGAGAAAGCAATCCGCAAACTACCAAGAGAGCTGCGCGAGCGTATTGACCGAGCCATTCTCACTCTTGCCGATGACCCTCGCCCGCCAGGTGTCACGAAATTAACCGGATACACCAATCAGTACCGAATCCGAGTTGGAGACTGGCGGATACGGTACGCTATAGAGGATGACAAACTCTTGGTGCTGGTGCTTGTAGTCTTGCCCCGCGACAAAGCATATCGCCACTAGGCACGGGAATTTCCCATCATAGGTGAGTCGTAAAATTCACCTCCACTCTAACTTGAGACAACCAGAGGCCACGCCTGCAAGCGTGGCCTCTGATTTTGTGCCTAAAACAGCATCAGGCGATGGGCCAGATGTCCGACGGTTGTTTCGGGAAGAGGGACGAGAGCAGGGCACGCGCCTCGTCAGTCTCAGCCCACGCGTCCACATAGGCGTAATGCACCTCCTCAAAGGTGCGGTAGCCGAAGAGAAGTTGCAGGAAAGTCAGGTTCGGGAAGGCAGCCTTACCGCCGTCCTCGTGCGTCGGCCTCCAGGCTTCCACGTCGCGCAGTCGCCCACTCTCGAAGACGAGGCGCACGCCATCGCGGTAGAAGCTGATTTTGAAGTCGCCCGTGTAGCCGGACATCGGCGAGGCAGCCATCCGCTCGTCGAGCACGGGCGCGACGTGGCGCAGAAAGCCGGGAAGGTCCGGCACGCGAATGTACCACGCGTAAGTCTCCCAGACGCGGGGCAGGATATTCTCCTGTACGGTGGCGTAGACCGGATGCTGCGTGCCGAGGCCGAAGGCGACCGCCCCCAGCCCGTCGCTCTGCCCCAGGTCGGCGGCGTACTGCTCGCCCGTCTTCCACAGGTAGCGAAGGACGGTTGGCGTTACGGAAGTCCAGGGGATGCCCGGCTTCACTTCGTACTGCGTCGCGGCCAATGTCGGCCCCCACGGCGACGTAGGATGCGCGAAGTAGCCGACGGCATCACCCTCCGGCGTCTCGATGATGCATAGCTGGCGTTGGGAGATGTTGCTGGGGCTGCGCCCGTCGAGTTCATACCGCCATATCGCCTCGTCCCGCTCGGCGGAGAGGAGGTAGCGCTGCTGTGCCTGCGCGTAGAGGCCCGCGATGAAACCGAGGTCGGCTCTTGTCGCTTGCCGGACGTGGTAGGGTTCGGCCTCCTCCTGCTTCAATTTTGGCATGTGCGGGCGATAACCGACGCGGCCCCCGCCCAAATCCACGACCATGTCATAGCCGAACTGGCGATAATAGAAGGGAATACCCGTGATGGCCTGTACCATTTCGCCCCGCTCGGCGCTCCACTGGTGGAGCACGTCGAACTGGGCGCGGACCAGACCCTTGCGGCGGTAATCGGCCAGCGTGCCGACCAGTTCAGGGCGGCCCACGCCGAAGGGAATGCCCGCGTAGCTCCACCTCTGCGAGATGAGGTTGCAGGTGGAGACGATAGCGCCCGTTCCCGTATCCTCCACGATGGTGAAATCGGCGGGGGAGAAGGTGGGGTGTGGCCGCTCCACGAGGTCGCGCGTCCAGGTGCCGATGCGCTCGTCCGGCTTCGAGCCGTCGGGGCTACCGTGCAGGCGCGCGTTGAAGCTGGCGAGGGCGTCCGCGTCCGCGAGCGTACCGCGCCGCAGAACCAGGCCGTCGCCCAGGTCGCGCAGGATTGTTTTTTCGGGAGTTGACTGGTGCATGATTGCTCCTGAGGTGCTAAGTTATGTCAAGGAAGTTCGATACATCTACGACGATTCCGGGCACGAAAAAGGCTCCTCCCGGCGGAGGAGCCTTTGCAGGTTGAACGAGGTAGAACCTGGCGCTTACGCGCGTATCCTCTGGAGACGAGAGTGACCTTTTGGCCGATTGGCGGTATCATCTAGCATAGGTAGCACGCGCGCCTCCTTTCAACATTTGGTATGACGCGGGCAAGTGTAACCGACCAGGGGCTACCCTGTCAATCCGCCAATCGTCGCATCTTTTCCAAGCTGTACGCCGTTGGCGGTCGTCGGTCGTCAGTCGTCAGTCGTCAGTCGTCAGTCGTCAATCCTTTTAGAAGCCGAGGTACTTCGTGACGGTCATCACCAACTTCGCCGCGCGCGTCATCCAGAACATTGAACGGGTTATCATTGGCAAGCGCGAACAGATTGAATACCTGCTGGTAGCGATGTTGAGCCAAGGGCACGTCCTGCTGGAAGACGTGCCGGGCACGGGCAAGACGATGCTGGCGCGGGCGGCGGCGGCCAGCATGGGGCTGGACTTCAAGCGCATCCAATGCACGCCCGACCTGCTCCCCAACGACATCACGGGCGTGAGCATCTGGAACCAGCAGGAGGGGCAATTCGAGTTTCAGGCGGGTCCGGTCTTCGTTCACATCCTGCTGGCGGACGAGATTAACCGAGCGACCCCGCGCACACAATCGGCGCTGTTGGAGGCGATGCAGGAGCAGCAGGTGACGGTGGACGGCGTGACGCGCCCCCTGCCCGCGCCCTTCCTGGTGCTGGCGACGCAGAACCCCGTCGAGTACGAGGGAACCTTCCCCCTGCCCGAAGCGCAGTTGGACCGCTTCCTCATGCGGCTGTCGCTCGGCTACCCCGCCCTCGCGGACGAGGCCCGCATCCTGAGGAACCAGCGCAAGCAGCACCCCATCGAGCAGATTGGGCAGGTGATTGAAGGAGCCGAGTTGTTGGCCCTTACGGGCACGGTCAGCGACGTATACGTGGAGGAATCGCTGGAAAGCTACCTGCTGGCGATTGTCGGAGCCACGCGCACGCACCCCGATGTGGCGCTAGGGGCAAGCCCGCGCGGCTCGCTGGCGCTCTACAAGTGCTCGCAGGCTCTCGCGGCCCTGCGCGGGCGGGACCACGTTATTCCCGACGACATCAAAGTGCTCGCCCCGCTAACCCTGGCGCATCGCCTCATCGTCAGGCCGGAGAGCCAACTGCGCGGGCGCAACGCGCGCACCATCATCGCCGACATTCTGGAGCGCGTGGAACTGGACATCGGGGAAGCGGAGTAAGTTCGCAAAGCACCTATGAAAAGCATAGTCACGTACATGGTCGTGCTGCTCGTCGCGGCAGTGGTGCTGCGGATAGACTTCTATGTCGCCATCGTCTACCTCTTCCTCGCCATCTACCTCCTCTCCCGGCTGTGGGCGCAGCGCCTTCGTCAGGCACTGCGGGCCGAGCGCCATTTCGAGAAGCGCGCCTTCATCGGGGACAGGGTGCCTGTCAGTTTGACCTTACGCAACATTTCATGGCTTCCCATCCCCTGGATAACCGCCAGCGAGACCCTGCCCGTCGAGCTTGCCACGCCGCCTTTTCATCAAGAGGCGCTGGCGCTGGGGCCGAAGGAGAGTCAGACCCTGCACTACGAGGTCCGCTGCCAGCGCCGGGGCTACTATCCCATCGGCCCCGTCCGCTTGCAGATGGGCGACCTCCTCGGCGTGGTCAAACACAACCCCTTGCAGGTCGAACCCTCCTATCTCACCGTCTACCCGCGTATCATTCCGTTGCAGCACCTGGGGCTGCCGACGCGCTCGCCGCTCGTCGCGCTCCCCGCGCGCTCCCCGCTCTTCGAGGACCCCTCCCGCATAATGGGCGTGCGCGACTACAAACGCGGCGACCCGCCGAAGCGCATCCACTGGACGGCAACGGCCCGCGCGGGGCGGCTCGTCGTCAAAAACTACCAGCCCGCCATCGCCCGCGAAACCCTCATCTGCCTCGACATGAGCGAGGACAGCTACGCGCGCGGCGAGCTACACAGCGCGACGGAACTCGCAATCATCGTCGCAGCCTCGCTCGCTCACCACATCATCGTTGAGGAAAGGCTGCCCGTCGGCCTCGCAACCGAGGTGTGGGACCCGCTGCCCAGGGATCAAGTCCGCCATCTTCTACCCCCCCGCACCGAGCGCGCCCACCTGACCCAGATTCTGGAAGTGCTGGCGCGGGCGCGGGTGACGAGTGGCATCTCTTTCACCAATCTCCTGCGCGACGCGAGCCTGGAACTCTCCTGGGGGAGCACCATGACCCTCGTCACCGGGCGCGGCGACAGCGCGCTCCTTGAGAGCCTGCTCGTCCTGCGGCGGGCGTCCTTCGCCGTCAATGTGATTCTCGTGCAGCCGAGGCAGGGCTTCGCGGAGTTGCGACAGCACGCCTCGATTCTCGGCGTCCAGTTACATCAAATCTGGCACGAGCACGATTTGGAGACGTGGCGATGAACGCTCGATTGTGGATGAACTACGTCCTGTCACCGCTCCTCGTGGCGGTGATGGTGGGGCTGGTCGCGCTCACCATCCGCAGCCTAGGGCAGATGGTATTTCTGGCCTGGAACGGGAGCTACTACGTCGTGCTCGCCGTCATCGCCTCGCTGGAAGCCAGCTACTCCTTCCACCTGCTCAAAAGCATCCTTGGGGGCGACGAGCGAAACAGGTTCCGCCTCGTGGAGATTGCGCTGCTCTTCCTGCTCGTCAGAATCGGGAAGCTGGTCAGCCAGGGCGCTGAAGCCTTCTCAGTCGAGGCGGCAGCGCTGGGCCGTGACCCGCTCTCGCTCCTCGGCGATGCGGAGAGCCTTATCATCTTTCTGCTCGTGCTCATCGGGTGGGATGCCTCCACCAGCACGATTCGCGAGTTGGACCAACTGAGCCAGCGCTTTGCCCGTCCTGCGCGAACGCCCGGCAAGGGGTTTGTAGACGATGCCCGCCCCTACGAGGGCGTCGCCGAGGACCAGACCGCGCGGGAGCGGCTGGTGCGCCGCTTCTTCCTCGGCGGGCTGATAGCGCTGGTGAGCGCGGGGCTGGCCCGCATCGGCCTCGCCGAGCTGGTGAACTTTGACCGCCCGCCAGTGCCGGGGCTGGTGCTCGCCGTCCTCGCCTACTTCCTGCTGGGCCTCGTCGTCGTGGGAATCGTGCAGTTCGCCACCCTACGCAACCAGTGGCGCGCCGCCGGAATCGAGATGCGGCAGGAACTACCCCGGCGCTGGGTGCGCTACACCATTGGCTTCGTCGCGCTGGCAACCCTCATCGCCTTCCTGCTGCCCACTGGCTACACCATCGCGCCGCTCACGGTCCTCGGCTACGGGCTGGACTTTCTCTCTGCCATCTTCACCTTCATAGCGCTGCTGCTCTTCTTCCTCATCCTCTACCCGTTCGCGTGGCTCCTCGCAAGGCTCTCCCCGGCGGCGGGGCAGACCGGGACGGCAACCGCCCTGCCACCGCCCCCAACACTGGCCCTGCCGCAGCAGCCCGCCGGGGGCATGCCGCCCTGGGTGGACATTGCCCGCGCGCTCTTCTTCTGGGCGCTCATCCTCGCGGTCATCGCCTACGTGGTGCGTGCCTACCTGCGAGACCATCCCGAAGTGCAGCGCTCGATTGCCGCCCTCGCGCCCGTGCGCGTGGTGCGCGGCTGGTGGGGCGCTTTGCGGCAGGCCGTAGCGGAATGGATTGGCGCGGCGCGCCGCCTCGTCCCGCGCCGCGACCCCTCCCCGGAGCAGCCACCCGCCGCGCCACGAAGGGCGTCGCGCCGCTTCCGGCTCGGCGCGCGCACGCCGCGCGAACAGGTGCTGCATTATTATCGCGGCCTCCTGCGCCGCACAGACCAGCAGGGCTTCCCTCGCCAGAAGTCCGAGACGCCCTTCGAGTACGACGTAACATTGGAGAGCAGGCTGCCGGAAGCCGAGGCGGAGTTGGACGATCTGGCGCGGGCCTTCGTGGAGGCCCGCTACAGCCAGCACCCGATTGACCCGGAGCAGGCGCGGCAGGTCCGCGCCGACTGGGAGCGCGTCAAAGCCGCCCTTCAGGAGCGCAGGCGTCAGGAGGCCGAGGAGGGCAAGCAGGCTTAGTGTCTATCTGTAGGATGATCTAGTGGCACTGTCACGCAGGTGTTAGAGGCGACAGCAAGCGAACCACCTCCCCTTGTCATGCTGAGCGCAGCGAATCTGCGAAGCGACCTTCAGGGAATCCACCCAGGATGCCGCACCCTACAGGTGATTGCAAGCCCTTCCCTCCTGCTTTTCCTGTTAGCCACCGCCAATGCAACCCAAAACCAGCCCAAACCCTATCCCCGCACCCAAACCCACGCGCACATGTACACACTTACCCGCTTGCCGTCCGCCGTTACCGTAAG
>DASVVH010000518.1:0-3649 GCA_036386615.1 Ardenticatenaceae bacterium | reverse complement strand
CTATCATCAGGTTAGGAATCCTCGCCACCTCATGCTATACTACGTCGCTGTTACACACGGGACTTCTTCTAAGAAGCCCCGGTCTAGCGACTGATTATACTCTGTTGCACACGCGCGAGACAACCTGAAATAAGTCCTCTGAATAAAAGGTTTGTACTGTCCCTGCTGCTCCTCGCCCTGCTCGTCAGTGGGTGCGCCAGTCGAAGCAACAGCCCGACGGCCAGTAACGACGCCGCTTCGGCGCTCGAAGCCGCGACGGAAGAGAGTGCCCCCGCAGACGAGGGCACATCTGAAGAGGAACCATCTGAAAATGAAGAGGTGGCTGCTGCCGCGAGCACTGCCACGCTAGCGCCGACCTTCACCCGCGAGGCAGAGGCGACCTCCCGCGCCACCCGTACCGCCAGGGCAACGCGCACGCCCCGCGCCACCGGAACCCCGGACGCTACGGAAACCGCCCGCGCCACCGAGACGGTGACGAGCAGCCCGGTCCCACCGACGAGCACCCCCGTACCGAGCAACACGCCGCCCGCCATCACCAGCACGCCTACCGCAAACGCGGAGGGCGAGATTATCCACATCGTCGGGCCGGGCGAGACGCTGCAAACCATCGCCGCGCAGTACGGCGTCCTGCGAACGCAGTTGATGGCCTACAACAACATTGGGCCGGAAGTAACGGTCGGGCAGCAGATTCGCATCCCCGTCGGGATGATGGGCCAGACCTATACGGGCGCGGGCGGTGCCGCCGCCACGCCGCTCCCCCGCAGCGCGGACGAGAACCGTGTAGTGCTCGGACCCGTCACGTTCGACTGGCAGAAGCTTAACAACTGCGGCCCCACCACCACGAGCGTCCTGTTGAGCTACTACGGCATCAACCAGCCGCAGCTTACCATCGCGGGGGCGCTGAAGCCGAACCCCGCCGACAAGAACGTCAACCCCTCCGAGGTAGCCGCCTACGTGCGCCGCCAGGGAGTAGGTGCCTTCGTCGGCATCAACGGCGACATCGGCATGCTGGAACGGCTGCTCGCCGCCGGATACCCGGTCATGGTGGAGCAGTGGATGAGCTACGACGGCGGTGTAGGTCACTACCGCGCTGTGCTCGGCTATGACCGCACCAAGCAGCAGATTCTTAACGATGACACCTTCCTGGGGCCTAACATCTGGCGTTCCTACGCCGATTTCAACCGGGACTGGGCCTACTTCAACAATCTCTACATCGTCTTCTACCCCACTGCCGACGAGGCCACCGTCGCCGGGATTATCGGCGGCGACTGGAACCGCAACGCCATGTGGGAGCGGGCGCTGACCACCTTCCGCAACCAGACGGGCGCTCTCGCCCTCTACGGACAGGCGGAAGCACTACACCAGTTGGGCCGCGACGGTGATGCCATCCCCGTTTTCGAGCAGGCAATCGCCGCCGGGCTGCCATCGCGCTACCTCTGGTATCGCTTCGGCTACTTCGAGGCGCTGAACAGCGTCGGACAGTACCAGAAGCTGTTGCAGGTGACGGCCCCCGTGCTGCAAGCAATGGGGCTGAGCGAGGATATTCGCTACCAGCGCGCCGTCGCGCATCGTGGGCTGGGGCAGACCGAGCAGGCCCGGCGCGAGTTGCAGCTTGCCCTGCAAGACAACCCGAACCACGCCCCGTCGAGCACATTGCTGGCACAACTGCCCGCCGCCCCGCCGCCGACTGTCGCGGCCTCGGCCACGCGGGCACCCGCGCCTCCAACGGTTGCCAGCACGGCGACGGTGCCCGCGCCAACCCCGACGCAGACGCCTATCCCTGTGACGCCGACGGCGACACCACCCGTTGCGCCGCCAACCGAGGTGCCGCCACCAACCGAGGTGCCGCCACCGACGGAAGTGCCACCACCAACCGAGGTGCCACCAACGGAAGTACCGCCGCCAACGGAGGTGCCGCCGCCGCCAACGGAGACTCCACCGGTAGAGGTTCTGCCGTCAGAGACACCTGTCCCACCCGTCACGCCGTAGCCGTACCGCCTGCCAGCAAATCAAGAGGGCCGCTCCTTTTCGGGAGCGGCCCTCTTGTACTTTCTCGATGTACTCCCCGACCTTTAGGGGAGTTACGCGGCTGGCTTATCCGTTCTCCGCAGCCAGTACCACGCGCTCGTCCTTCGTCTTTCGTCTTTCGTCCCTTGACTGTCTAAACCAACCGGACCTCTACCACTGCGGCGGCCCCTGCACCTCGTCCGCGTAGGCTCCCCGGTACTCCGGTGGCAGCATCCGCGCAATCGCGTGCATGATGCGCTCCGTGCCCGCCGCCAGAATTTCGCCGCGCGCCTTGCCCGGTTCGCTCTCGATTCTGAAAGGTTCCCCGACACGCAGGTGAATCTTCGGGCGGCGGAACCGCTTCAACTGCGCCAGCATCTGCTCCTGCCCCCAGACGGCGACGGGCACCACCCACGCCCCCGTCTGGAAGGCAAGATAGGCCGCGCCCTCCTTGCCCTCCATCAGCTTGCCCGTCTTCGAGCGCGTCCCCTCCGGCGCGATGCCGATGGCCGCGCCCTCCTTCAGGCGCTGCATCATCTCCTTGAGCGCCTTCCGGTCCACCTCGCCCCGCGCCACGTAGATAGGGTTCACGAGGTCCACCACTCTTCCCGCCAGTGTCCCCTGGAACTCCTGCTTCGCCAGCGCCGTGAGCGGGTGCCGCGCCACCAGACCAAAGACGAGCGGCCCTTCCAAGAAGGTCATGTGATTTGCCGCCAGCAGCGCTCCTCCCTCCATCGGCACGCGCTCCAACCCTCTGGCATCCACGTCCGCCAGCACCCGGAAAGTCGCCCGAAACAGGGACCGGACAACTCTGTACCCCAGAGGCAGTTTCGTCTCAGCCATTGGCAGCCCCGAACTCCTCGTCACGGGGGAATAGCTCGATAAAGATGAGGTCTACCTGCCGCTGGAGGAACGCCTCCAGAATAATCTCGGAGACGTGCTCCGCGTCCGAGGCATCCAGCGCGTTGCGCCGCTCGGTTTCGTCCATCTCCACCCAGCGATTAATCGCCTCGCGCAGCACCTGCTCAAGCGCCTCGCGCCCCGCTCCCTGCGTAAAGAGCGCGCGAATGGCGCGGAGCAGCAGCATCTGAAGCTCGGCATCGGTCAGGTGCCCAGCCTGCATCATCAGAACCGTGTGTGGCACGCCCAGAGGCGCGGCCATCCGCCGCAGAACGTCGGGCGTCGGCGGGTTGCGCCGCCCCGTCTCAATCTGCGAGACGTATGCGCTGGAGATGCCGGACTCCTCCGCCAGCGTCTCCTGCGATATGCCCGCCCGCTCCCGTAGAATCTTGAGATACTCGCCAAAAGGGGTCATCTGGTCGCTCCCTCGAATTTTGTGCATCATACCATGCAACGTTTAAATTGAAACGCGACGGACGATTGACGCAGGGCTGTGTCAAAGTGGGGCAAGCGAAGGAGGAGCGAGAAACGGGCCGCACACGATGGAGGCCAGTATAGGCCAGTATAGGCCAGTAACGGCCAGTACTGGCGAGCGAAAAGCGGCCAGTATAGTGACATATAGCTGCGCAATAGCTGCTAGGTACATTACAAGCCACGCGACTTTGACACGGCCCTACGATAGACGGTAAAGGTGGGTGATTGGGGGGGTAGATAGTGCTTGAGCGAGAGATAGTCTTTCCCG
>DASVVH010000517.1:0-3354 GCA_036386615.1 Ardenticatenaceae bacterium | reverse complement strand
GAACTCGCCACCCAACCCCGCCGTGAGCACCACGTCCCCCGGCTCCACGCGCTGCTCGTGCGGGATGTAGCGCATCACCAGGCCATCTCCTGTGCCCTCCACCACGCCGGAGGCGCGGCCCTGTTGCACCGTCGCCGTGATGTGGCTCGTCTCGTCAGTCACCAGCAATACCTTGGCCCAGCCGTCGCCCGACTCTATCACCAGCCCCACGAGGCCGCGTGCCGTGATGACGCTCATCCCCGGCTCGACCCCCACCTCGCGCCCCTGGTTGATTCGCACCGCGCGAACGAAGTTACTCACATCAACGCCGACAATACGCGCCGGGCTTTCCTGAGCGACAACCTCGGCCACCTGCATCGTATAGTTGGGATTCTGCTGGCTGAAATCCAGCAGGTCGCGTAGCCGCTCGTTCTCCTTTTGAAGCTCGACCACCTGCACGTTCACGAGGCTCAACTCGTCAATCTGGCGGCGCAGCCGCTCGTTCTCCGCCTCCAGCACCCCCACCCTGCGAAAGCTCGTGAAGTAACCACCGACGCGCTGCGTCGCTTCGGAGAACCACTCCTCTACGGGTATCGTGAGCCGTTGCGCCAGGTCCTGCGGGCGCTCCAAACGGCTGTCCTGATCGAGCACGATGAGCACGAACGCGAAGGACGCCAGCAAAAGAAACGTGAGGGTATGGCTACGCAGTCTCGTCATAAGTGTTGAACAACCACTGGGGCACTAGCGGCACAGGCTCTGGAAAGTGAGGATACTCGCCTCACCTCACTTCACCTATCAAAGTTTAGTACGCTGACGCCCAGTTGCGAAACTCGCCCCGGCAGCCTCGCGCCCTTCAGCACCTCGGTCCTACCCTGACAACTCAAAAGGCGGCGCATCCGGTGCGAACCGGCTACACCGCCTCCAATTAATCATCTCGCCTGTGCGAGGAACACTGGCGTTAAGAAGGCTAGCGCGGCTGGATGGCACGCTGCGTGGGCGCGAGCACCTTACGAAGCGAGTCGAAGTTGTCCAGCACCGCGCCCGCGCCCCGCACCACACAGGCGAGTGGGTCGTCCGCCACGAAGACGTTGATTCTTGTCTCCTCGGTCAGCCGTTGCGCCAGCCCCTGAAGCAGCGCCCCGCCGCCCGCCAGAGCAATGCCGTTCTCCATAAGGTCTGACACCAACTCAGGCGGCGTCTCGTCAATCGTGGCGCGTACCGCGTCCACAATCGTCGAGACCGGGCCGCTCAATGCCTCACGAATCTCGATGCTGCTGACAGTCACCGCTTCCGGCAGCCCCGTAATCAGGTTGCGGCCCCGCAGCGTCATCGTCTGCTCCTGCTCCAGCGGATAGGCCGAACCAATCATCTTCTTGGTCTCCTCGGCCATCCGCTCGCCAATGAGCAGGTTATATTTCTGACGCGCGTAGTTGATGATTTCCTGGTCCAACTCGTCGCCAGCCACTCGAATGGAGGTGTTGACGACGATGCCGCCCAGCGCGCACACGGCCACCTCAGTCGTACCACCGCCAATGTCAATCACCATCGAGCCGATAGAATCAATGACGGGTAGGCCGGAGCCAATAGCTGCCGCCATCGGCTGCTCGATGAGGTAAGCCTCGCGCGCGCCCGCGCTCAACGCTGCGTCGCGCACGGCCCGCTTCTCCACCTCCGTCACGCCGCCGGGAATACCGACGATAATGCGCGGCGCGGGCCGGGGGTTGAGCATGTTGGTGTGAACCTTGTGGATGAAATAGCTCAACATCTTCTCGGTCACATCAAAGTCCGAGATAACCCCGTCGCGCAGGGGGCGAATGGCGACGATACTCGCGGGGGTGCGGCCCACCATCTCTTTAGCTTCCGCGCCGATGGCGAGCACTTTCTTGGTCCGCTTCTCGATGGCGACGACGGAAGGCTCGTTGATAATGATGCCCTGCCCGCGCACCATCACGAGCGTATTAGCGGTGCCCAGGTCAATAGCGATATCGCGGGAGAGGAATCCCATCATCCAGGAGAGTGGGTTTGCCATAGGTTAACCTCCAGAGGCTGAGGACGATTGTAGACAAACAGGGCAGGACGCGCGCTGCGGCACGGCCTGCCCTTGCTCATGAGAGCGAAAGCGGAACATATCGAACAGGATAGAGGAGGATACGCTGACGACTATTCGTCGGTCTCGGCGGCATCCCCGGAGTCAATACCCTCGTCCAGTTCCACTTCCAACTCGTCCTCGGCATCCTCGGCAGCCGCTTCCGCAGGCTCCTCCTCCACCTCAAGAGCGGGCGGCGTCACGGCGAAGATGACCGTCTCCGGGTCTGTCACGAGCGTTACACCCTCAGCCAGAATCAGGTCGCGTGCCAGAATGTTCACGTCCAGATCCGTCAGGATGGAGAGGTCCGCGTCAATGTGAGGCGGCAGCCGCTCCGGCAGAGCCTCCACCGACACCGTGTCCGTCCCGGTCACGAGAATCGCCTCGCCCCGCTCGACAAGCGGCGACTCGTTCACCGCCACGACGGGGATATTCGCCTGGATGGGCCGATCGAGCCGCACAGAGAGAAAATCGACGTGCAGCAGAGTGTGGCGCATTGGGTGGCGCTGCACGCTACGCGCGAGGACCGGATAGATTCGCCCATCTACCTGAATATCAATCAGTGCGCTAGCGCCCACCTTGTTCAGCGCGCGGCTCAACTCACGCTCGTTCACCTGGAGCGACATCGCATCTTCCAGGGCACCGCCGTAGACGATGACGGGAACGAACCCATCACGCCGGAGATGGCGTACAGCCTTCCCCCTCACATCGCGCATCTGCGCGTTCAGCTTCAAGTGTTCCATCGTCGAAACCAACTCCCTTCGGCCAACTTGTTTTCATCGGAGCCGTTCAAGCCGTGCCCCGTCTGGTTCTAAGCAATAGGAGAGGGCGCATGGCCGCGCCCTCCGCAACAGGTATTTTACGGAAAAGAGGAAGGTAAGTCAAAGAGACGCCGATGGCAGGGCTGTGGCAAAGTCGGAGAGGGGAAGGAGGAGGGGAGCGAGAAAGGGGTCGGACGGCACAGAGGCCAGTATAGGCCAGTAACGGCCAGTACTGGCGAGCGATAAGCGGCCAGTATAGTGACAAGTAGCTGCTTTGCAGTTGTTAGGTATATCACATTCCTGGCGACTTTGACACAGCCCTGCCATGACAAGGATGAAACGGAATATACTTGCCTTGAACTAGCACCGCCCATCTTTCACCTCACCTCACTAGCGGCTTCGCGTAACCCCCACCCGCTCGCAGAGGTCGTTCACGGGGCAAATGCTGCACTTGGGGCTGGTAGGGTGGCAGATAGTCTGCCCCAGCGAGACGAGCAGGCGGTTAATCTCCTGCCAGAGGTCCTGGGG
>DASVVH010000516.1:0-5274 GCA_036386615.1 Ardenticatenaceae bacterium | reverse complement strand
CCGCTCTTCAACCAGCAGGGCTATAGCGGCACGAGCATGTCGGACGTGATGCAGGCGACGGGGCTTGAGAAGGGGGGACTCTACAACCACTTCAAGGGCAAGGACGAGTTGGCGTTGGCCTCGTTCGACTACAACGTGCATCTGATTCGCCGCCGACTGGCGCGGGGGTTGAAGGGGGTGCCGCGCCGTCCTGCGCCCCGGCTCATCGCCATTCTGCGCGCCCATGCGAGCGTGGTGGAGGAGTTGCCCGTCATAGGTGGCTGCCCCATCCTCAACACGGCGGTGGAGAGCGACGATACGCACCCGGCGCTGCGCGAGCGGGCGCGCGAGGCGCTGGACGAGTGGCGGCGGCTCATCGTGCGCCTGATTGACGAGGGTATCGCTGCCGGGGAGTTCGAGCCGGAGGTGGACGGCGAGGAATTGGCGACGCTGCTCATCGCGGGCATCGAGGGGGGCATCATGTTGAGCAAGCTGTACGACGACAATGTTCACATTCACCGCGTGCTGGGGTATTGGAGTGGGTATATCGAGAATAAGCTGGCGCGGGGGAGGGTAGACGACCGACGACTGCGGGTGCCCCCAGGGCAGGACGACCGCTAACGGATGGACGGCAACGACGGGCGGGCAGGATGCCCGCGCTCCCGGTATTGCAACGGTACTGTCCTTCAGAAATGGGACTAGGAGTTAGGGGTGAGCGACTTTTTTTGCCACGAAAACAGACCGATTGGTCTGAAGCTGTAAAGGAGACAGGACGATGGATGTTAGTATTCAGGTGAGACGTTCACAATGGACGGGGGCGGAGGAACTGCGGCGGCGCGCTTTTTACCTGCTCTGCTCCATCGCGCCGGGGCTGATGAGCCGCTTGCTGGTGGAGCAGTTCCTGACGCCACAGCGCCGGGCCACCTCGCCGAGGGAGCAGGCGTTCCGCGAGAGCGCCTGCGCGCGCTCTATTCCGCACAACGGCATGGAGCTAGCAGGCTACGCGTGGGGCGAGGGGCCGACGGTGCTGCTGGTGCATGGCTGGGAGGGGCGCGCGAGTAACCTGCGGCCCTTCGTCGCGCCACTGGTGCAGCGTGGCTTTCGCGTGGTCGCCTTCGACCTTCCGGCGCACGGCGCGTCGCCGGGGACGCAGACAGACCTCGTTGACGCCGGACGCGCAATTCGTGCCGCCATCGCGCAGGTTGGCCCGTTGCGGGGCGTGATTGCCCATTCGTTCGGCGCGGCGGCGACGCTGTTATTGCTGGGGTGGCAGCCGGAGGTGTGGGCGGGCAGGGTGGTTCTGGTTGGTGCGCCCGCCGAGTTAAGGGGGATGGTTGCTCAATGGGTGCGGGCACGGCACCTGCCGGAGCGCGTGACTGACAAGATGCAGCAGGTGTTGGCCGCGCGCGTGGGTGAGCCAATGGAGATTTTCTCGCTGCCCACCGTTGCCGCCTCGATGCGGCTGCCGGGGCTGGTGGTACACGACCGTCAAGACCCGGTGGCTCCCTTCGCCGGGGCGGAAGAGGTGGCGCGGCGCTGGCGCGGGGCGCGCCTGCTGGCGACGGATGGGCTGGGCCACCGCAGCCCGCTCCGCAGCCCGAAGGTGATTCAGGAGGTAGTGGCCTTTCTCGCTCGTGGGGAGGATTCCGAGTAGCCTTCGGCAGTTAAGAACAGGATAGAGGGCGGGGTGCTGGAGCAGCGCCGCGCCCTCTGCTTTTGCGTGCCTTTCAAGGGTTCTTCTCCTTGCTGCTCCCCCCGGCAGAGTAGGGTGGGTTCCGCCAATCCGGGGCTGTGTCAAAGTCACGCGATTTGTAACATAGCTCAATGGATACGTGGCAGGTATCTATCGTTGTACTGGCCTGTTTTGCCCGCCAGTACTGGCCGTTACTGGCCTATACTGGCCGCAGTCCCGTCCCGCCCACTCCGCACCCCTGCTTCTCCCTCCTCCCCCCCGACTTTGACACTGCCCTACCGCCAATCCGGGAAGATAGGCGGCTTTCAGGAAAGTTTGCTAAAATGATAGATATCCTGTCCTTCGGAGCCTTATAGAACACAGTCCCAGGCGGAGACCGCCGGATGAAATCATCGAGCAAACTGCGCGTTCCTACCACCTCGCCGGATGTGACTCAGCACACCATCGGTCTCCTCATCTCGGATGCGGAGAACCGGCGGATCCTCGCTGAGTTCATCCAGCAGCTAGGATACGCCGTGTCGGCTGGCGACGCCTCGACGAGCAGGCTCGAAAGCTGGAGCAACGCCAGCCTCATCATCGCTGACGAACTCGCCGCGCGGCACAAGGGGCAAATCCTTCTCTACATGAAGGACAGTTCCCCGGTCTTCCTCCCCCTCCTCATCGCCGTTCCTCAAAACGCGGGTAGCTCCGGCTGGCTTCAGGCCGGATTCGACGACATGGTGCGCCTGCCACTGCTGCGCGCGGAGCTTGGGGCGCGCCTCAATGCCTTCCTGAAGCTGCGCGAGCAGAGCGCGGCGCAGTACCAATCCATCTTCGAGAATGCTCCGCTCGGCATCTTTCGCACGACGCTGAAAGGGCAGGTACTGCTGGCGAATCGCGCGCTGGTGGAGATGCTGGGGTTCGCCTCCTCGGACGAGATGGCCGAGGACAACCTGGGGGCGATAGCGTCGCACAAGGGATTCCCCCGCGTCTGGGCAGGCGCGCAACTGAAGAAGTCGGGCCAGGCGCTGGGGATGGAATCCTCGTGGCAGCGTCCCGACGGGAGGACGGTTCACATCCGGGTGAACGTGGTCCTCATCAAGGATGACGAGGGGAACCCACTCTGGTATGAGGGCATGGTCGAGGATGTGACCAAGCGCAGGCTCTCAGAGGAGCGCACGAAGCAGCGCGAGTCGCTTCTGTCGGAAATCCTGAACTCGCTCCCCCAGGCGATGGTCGCTATAGATGGAAATGGGAAGATTCTGAGCGTGACAGAGGCACCGGAGGAATTCGACTACACTCCGGGCGGCTTGCTGGCCGAGGTCCGCGTAGGCGCAAACTACCTGGAGGTCTGTCGCCGTGCCGCCGCCGGGGGCGACGAGTGGGCGCGGCAGGGTCTGGAAGGCATCCAGCAGGTGCTGGCGGGGGAGCGCGAGAGTTTCAGCCTGGAATACCCCTTCCCCGCGCCAACGGGAGAGCACTGGTTTCGGATGCGTGTCAGCTCCTTGCAAGAGGCAGTGCAGGGAGCTGTGATTACGCACGTAGCTATCAGCAACCACAGGTGAGCCGGGCCTGGGACTGCAAGTCCCAGGCTGAAAGCTCAAGTCGGCTTGAGCCGACTGGTCCCGCTTTAGGACGCACGTCATTCGTGCCTCTTTACCAGCGCATGACCAACTCGGCCAGCGTGCGATACAGCTTGAGCAGGGCGGGCGGCTCGCGGAGGTCAGGAGCATGGAGCGGATAGTGGTTCTCGGCGAGAAGCGTTTGGCCCTGCCACAACTCCACCCGTAGCGGCTGTTCCATCCCATACGGGAGCGGTACCGCCAAGTCCGCCACGCGGCGGGCGCTGTGCGGGGGGAGATGCAGCGGCCCCCACCATAGCGGCTCCTCACCCTGCCACAGCCGCGCCTCGCAATCTTCAAAGGGTGTTCTGAGGTCGTTGATAGCCCACAACCCCGCCCGCAACACGTCGCCGGGTGCGAGCGCCTCGCGCAAATCCCACTCCAGCGAGAGCAGGAGCGGGTGATACCACTGCCGTAGCCCCTCTGCTGCCGCTTTCGGCACCCCGAAGTAGTCCACCAGCGCCCACGAGATGGCGGGCCAGGGTTCGTTCCACTGCCACACGGCGACGCCGCCCGCGCCGTCCGCCTTGCGCCGCCGCATCCGCTCGATTGCCACCTGCACGCCCCACGCCTGCGCCGCCTGGCTCCCCTCGATGAAGGCGTCCAGGCTTTCGAGCGCGTCGCCCGGAATGTAGTGCCGCAGCTTCGCCACGTCCGCGTGGTGAAAGGCCCAAAGCTCGTTCGGCGGCCAGAGCGCATCCGGCGGCAGGAAACGTTCGAGCGAGGCCCGCGCGGGCGGGGCCTGCAACCCGAACTCGCTCAGGAAGGCGCTGGTTTCCTCCGCGTACTCCCGCGCGGGTGCCTGCCCGTGCCAGACGTGCCAGTTGTGGCGGTCCTCCGCGCCGGGAGATGGACGCAGGAAGGGGCGGCAGTCGTGGTCACGGACCAGCGCTTGCAGCCTGTCCACGAGCGAACGGTTGCGCTGGTAGGAGAACTCGTTGCCCGCGCACCAGAGGGCCAGCGACGGATGATGCCGTAGCTCCCGCACCATCGCGCCCGCTTCCTGCTCCGCCAGCCTCAGGAATTCGGCGTCGCGCGGGTAGTGGTCCAGAAAGGCACAGGCGAAGGGGAACTCCTGCCAGACGAGCAGCCCCAACTCGTCGCAGAGGTCGTAGAAGTCGCGCCGCTCGCGCCCACCGCCGCCCCAGACCCGCAGCAGATTGACGCCCCGCTCCCGCGCCATCTCCAGCAGTGCGCGGTAGCGCTCGCGCGGCACCGTGCCCGGCAGGATATCGGCGGGCACCCAATTGACCCCACGCGCGAAGAAGGGCGCGCCGTTCACGGTCAGCCGCATTTCTTCCATCGTCACGGTGCGGATGCCGAACTGCGTTGTGAGCGTGCTGCTGAGTCTGCCCTCCACTTCAACGCTCGTCTTCAGGGAATAGAGGTTTGGCGCGCCCTGCTCCCAGGGGTGCCAGGGTTGGGGCCTCGTCAGCGTCAGGGGGACGGTGACGCGCTGGCTGCCCTGCGCCAATTCACGCTCGACTATCGCCTCGCCGCCCTCGCCCTCAAAATTCTGCGGTTCGCAGCGCAGCCGTAGTGTCGCGCGTGTTGCTTCGGCAACGTCGAGCAGTAGGGTCACGTCCGCGCTGGCGCTCTCGTCACCTGCCGCGAATCGCCACTCGCCCACACGCACTGCCGCCACGCGCACGGGGCCAGTCACTTCCAGCCGCACCCCCTCCCACAGCCCAATCGCCGCCAGCGCGGGGGCGAAATCCCACCCTGCCTGCATGGGAGGGCGCAGCAGCCGCAGGCGCGGATGGTAAGGGCGGATGCTCGCCTTGCCCGGCTGCGCCAGCCGCGTCGGGCCGATGAGGAGCCGTTCCCACCAGCGCCACTCCGGCTGCGGCCATGCGTTGGCACCCCACAGCCGCGCGCCCACGCGGTACGAGTGCGGCTCGCCGTCGGCCCGCGCGAACGGCGTTATCTCGATTGTCTGCCGTGAGAACGCGCCCTCGTGCCAGCCCAGCAGGTGCTCGTTCAGCCAGAGCGTGCCAACGT
>DASVVH010000515.1:0-4888 GCA_036386615.1 Ardenticatenaceae bacterium | reverse complement strand
AGGAAGTAGCGCAGGGCGTCCCAGAGACCGAAGGAGGTAATCTCCTGGGTGAGGAGGTGGAGCAGGCGCGGGTCCATGTCCACCATGCGGTCGGCGAGGTCGGGGTCGTAGGGGAGGGTCATGGTGCGGGATGCGGGATATGAGATGCGAGATACGGGATGACGACGGACGGCAAACGCCGAAGGACGAATGACAGTCGAGCAGTCATTCGTCCTTCATCGTTTGCCGTCCGTCGTCATCCCGTATCTCGCATCTCGTATCCCGCATCCCGCACCATGACCCTCCCCTACGACCCCGACCTTGCTGACCGAATGGTGGATATGGACCCGCGCCTGCTCCACCTGCTCACTCAGGAGATTACCTCCTTCGGCCTCTGGGACGCCCTCCGCTACTTCCTCGAAACGGGCAGCGAGCGCGCCACGATGGACGAGATTGGTCTGGC
Organism: Ardenticatenaceae bacterium; assembly: GCA_036386615.1. Taxonomy (GTDB): domain Bacteria; phylum Chloroflexota; class Anaerolineae; order Ardenticatenales; family Ardenticatenaceae; genus DASVVH01. Next base: position 4,446 of record DASVVH010000515.1, on the reverse strand, counting down.
CGTCGGGCGTGACAGTGACATTATGCTCAGTATTCTCGGCGAACTCACCACGCGGGGCTGGCTTGCCCGCCGCGTCAACGAGGAGGGCATCACCGAGTACGTCCTGACGCAGGAAAACGAGCGGCGCACGCTCCTCGACCACTTCCATGCCACCCTCCAGGAGCGCACCTTCCGCCTTCAGGCCATCTATCACTGGACTCAGAGCACAAGCTAGCCTATTATTGGTATATCACACACCCGAAAGGCGGGATTCGATGACCACGCGAGAACTCATCAAGCAAGAGATTGACAACGTTGGTGAGGAGAACCTGGACGAGCTATATGCTGTCGTCAAGACCTTCTCTCAAGGCAGCCAGCAGGAGGATGGCCCCGACCTTCTGGAGCAACTCATGCAGATCCAGATTGATGCCCCCGAAGATTTCTCTGTGAATCTCGATCTCTACATGAGTGGAGAAAAGCGTGTCGAAAACAATCTTCGTTGACACTCTATTCGTCGTTGCATCCATCAATCCACGCGACCAGTATCATAGGCAGGCTGCCGAGTTGGTAAAGAGATTCAGGGGGCATCCGCTGCTTATTACAGATGCAGTATTACTTGAGATTGGCAATGCGTTGGCGCGTAACTTCAAGAAGGAGGCTGTTGAGATAATCGAGAGATTTCTCAACTCGAATCAGGTAGAGGTTGTTGCCCTCACTCCAGAATTGTTCCAGGAGGCTCTTGTGTTGTACAAGGCGTATCAGGACAAGGAATGGGGATTAGTAGATTGTGTTTCGTTTGTAGTGATGCGTCGGAAAAACATTACGAGTGCCCTTACCTTTGACCAGCATTTTGTGCAAGCGGGGTTTCAGGCGTTGATGCGTTAGTTCTCAGCCCGTCTATTCGTGCTCCGTTGCCTTAAGCCTGACCCCGATTCCCAGTTGGCGATTTGCCAAAAACTGCGTCTTATAGTAAAGTAACAACCCTCTGGGAGGGATGCCGGAGAGGCCAAACGGGCTCGACTCGAAATCGATGCGGGGTAATACCCACGGGGGTTCGACTCCCTCTCCCTCCGCCAAAAAGGCGCTGCGAACTCGCAGCGCCTTTTTCTGTTCCCTGATTGCTCCAAAGGTGTCAAGCCGACGCAAACCAACACCGCGAGCAGGGCGCTCCGGTGTTACATGCCTGAAAATCGAGAACGACTCGCCAGTACGGGCGGTTACAATGCCGGAATCAGCGGCGACTGTTGTAGCAGTCCCGGCAGTAAACGGGCCGAATGCCGCGCGGCTTGAACGGCACCTTTGTCGCCACACCGCAGTTCTCGCACGTCGCATCATATAGCATACGCTCGCGGCTTTCGCCGTAACCGCCGCTACTTCCGTAGCTGCTGTGCTCGCTGCTCTCGCCGTACCCAGCGCCGCTGTAGCTGCTGGGCTGAGTGTAGCTATCGCTGTAGCTGCCCGCAGGACTGCTGCTGCTGTAGCTGATGCCACCAGAGCCGTTGCGCTCCCGCTTGCGGGCCTGACGGCAGCTAGGGCAGCGCGTAGGTTCGCTGAAGCCCTTCATGGTGAAGAACTCCTGCTCCCCCTGCGTGAAGACAAAACTGTTCCCACAATCCCGGCACGTCAAAGTCCGATCCTGCACCTGTTGCATCTCCGAAAACCCTCCTTGGGCATGTGGGGACCGCCAGTGGTCCCCTTCCACTTCAAAACAACGTCCGTACCGATACCTTCACTCGATTATGCCACCGGGAGGGTTCGTTACTGGCTTCATTATAAAAAGCTTCTCTAATGAAAACAATACCCCCTGCTAACTAATTGTGAGCTTTGTTGCGCCTCACCCTATAACCCCTCTAGTCTGTGAGCTGTATATGGTGCCCTTGCAGTTCCCTCCGCCACCGCGCGTCGTCTGCTGTTTATAGGTGCAAGCACCTATAGCCCATCCCCTGTCGCTCGGTAGATGCGCTGGTAGGCGTGCCAATGCTCGTAGATGAGTTCGACGTAGTTCCGCGTCTCCTGGAAGGCGATGTTCTCCATAAAAAGGTCATCGTCGGGGGCGCGCCATCGTTGAGCATTGCCCGGCCCGCCGTTATATCCTGCCAGCGCGTAGAATGGGTTGTCGTCGAACATGTCCAGAGAGGCGTCGAGGTAGAAGGCCCCGTAGCGGAGTGCCACGAGAGGACGGTCAAGGTCGCGGTAGCGGTAGCGCGTGTCGCCTAGCTGTTGGGCTATCCAACTGCCCGTGTCCGGGATAACTTGAGTGAGGCCGCGCGCGGCGGCGTGGGAGCGGGCGCGCGGCTCCCACTGGCTCTCCTGGTAGATGAGGGCGGCGAAGAAGAGCGGGTCAAAGCCGCGCTCCTCCGCGACGGCGCGTAGCTGCTCGTCGAAGCGGATGGGGTAGGCAAGTTGCGCCAGGGGGAGCGGGGCGGTGACAGGGGTGTAGTTGAGCAGTTCCATCAAACGCTGCGCGGAATAGATGCTGTACAGGGGCAGATGCTCGTCGCGGAAGTGGTGCGCCAGTGCCCAGAGCGCCTGCGGGTTCTCCCGGTGAGCACGCACGGCAGCCAGAAAGCTGTCGAAGGCGGCGTCGCGCTCTCCCATGAGGAGCAGCAGGTGGCCTCGGCGCAGGAGCGGCTCGTCGGGGAGAGCGTAGAGATTGGCATCGGCTGGGAGCCGTGCTCGCTCGATGAGCCAGTCTACCGAGGCGGCGTCGGGCTGGCTCCAGTCGCTGCCCGCGCGCGGCTCCCATCGCGCGCCCTGAATGAGCGCCGCCGAGCGCAGCGCGTAGTAGTCCGCGCCACCCCGACGATTGGCCTGTTCCCAGAAGGCGCGGGCAGTAACCACGTCGCCGCCACTCGCCGCCGCCTTGCCCGCCCAGAAGAGTGCTCGCGCCGGGCGTTCGAGGTCGCGTTCGGAAAGGCTCGCCCAATCGTCCTGCGCGCGCGTCCAGTTGCCTGCCCGGTAGCGGAGCAGCCCCGCCTCCCAGAGGGCGAGGTTGGCCTGCTCGTCATTGGGGTAGCGGGCCGCGAGCACCTCGAACGCGCCCGCCGCGCGGACTGGCTCGCCCTGCCGATCCCGAAGCGTGATGGCGCGCTCCCAGAGGGCAGCGGGGGCCGCGTCCCCGGTGGGGTAGCGAGTCGCCACCTGCTGCCAGGTGACGAGGGCGGCATCCAGATTGCCCAACTGGGCCTGCATCCGGCCAACGTTCAGCAGCGCATCGTCGTGCAACGTTCGCGCTTCGGGATGCGAGTCCAATAGTTTCTGCCACTCGTCCCGCGCCTCACGAAAGTCGCCCGCGCCTTCCAGTGCCAGGGCGGCCTGATGGTGCGTCTCGGCGCGGTCCTCCTGCTCAAGGGAGCGCCAGAAGGCGCGGGCCGCCTGGTCCCAGCGCTCGTTCGCCAGGTACAACTTGCCCAACTCGTAGTGGGTCAGTTCCTGGCCTGCCGACTTCAAGTCCTCGGCGGCGAAGAGCGCTTGAGGGGTGTCGGGGTGCTCCTCGACGATGGTCTGCCACAACTCTCTCGCGCGCGGCTCATCCTCCAGTTCCAAGGCCAAATCGGCCATGACGCCGAGGAGTTCGGCGCGGAACTCAGGAACCTGGGAGAGATCCAGCGTCCGCTCGTACCAGATTAGCGCTTCCTCCCAGCGCTCCTCGCCCGCGTACCAGTCGCCTATTTGCCGGGCGGTGAGGGCGCGGGTGACGCGCTCCGCCATCGGGAAGTCGTAGATTCGCTGCCATTCTTCGACTATCGCCTCCTGCTGCCCAAGGGCGGAGTGTGCCTCGGCGAGCCGTCGGGCCACGAGGTCGTCGGCGTCGTTGGTGGCGGTGTCCACCTGTTCGAGCAATTCGATGGCGGTCTGGTGCTGGCCGATGGCGGCGAAGCCGCGCGCCAGACGGTAGCGGATGGGCGCGGCGAAGGGTCCAGCCGGGTCGCGTTCAAGCGCCTCCTGCCAGGCGAGAGCGGCCTCGACCAGACGGTCGTCGCGCTGGTGGAGGTCGCCAAGGTAGAAGAGGGCCTCCGCGCCAAAGGTGGCGTCGTCCCGTAGGGAGTCGTAGAGGGCGATGGCGCGGGGCCAGTCGCCGATGAGGTCGGCCTCGCGCGCGGCCTCCATGCGGCTGGTGGGCGGCAGGGTGACGGTGGGCGAGGGTGTGATGGTGGCGCTGGCGACAGGCGTGCGGGTGGGCGCGAGGGTAGCGGTCTCGCGGGGAGCCGCCGCCACGCTGTCCGGGCCTAGCGCGCCGGGTGTGAGGCTTTTGGGTTCGAGGGTCGGGCGGTCCTGAACCTGTGGAGAGGCGGCAGGTTCATCGTTGCAGGCAGCCAATGAGAGCAAAAGGAGAAGGCAAAGCGAGTAGAGGAGCGAGCGGCGCTGGTCGTTCGGGTGCATGGTGGGATTGTAGTTTGGCTATGGATAGTGGAGCAAGTTCGACGGTGGTAGACGACCGACGACCGACGACCGACGACCGCTTAC
>DASVVH010000514.1:0-3151 GCA_036386615.1 Ardenticatenaceae bacterium | reverse complement strand
CATCACGTCGCGGTTCTTGACGTGCGCTAGCTCGTGGGCGAGCACCGCTTCGAGTTCGGCGCGGCTCAGGATGTCCAGCAGCCCCGTCGTGACGGCGACCGCCGCCGCGCTGGGGCTGCGCCCGGTGGCAAAGGCGTTCGGCACCGACGACTGGATGATGGCGACCTTCGGCTTGGGCAGGTCTGCCTGCTGCACGAGCCTATCTATGATGGCGTGAAGTTCGGGAGCCTCGTTCGGCTCGACTATCTTCGCGCCGGAGGACATCAGCACGAGTTTGTCGCTGAAGAAATATTGCGCCGCCAGTATGATGGTGGCGAAGATGACGATGGTGAAGCTGTCTACTCCGGCGGCAAACATAGCGGCCATGAAGCCGAGGTAGACGAGGGCCAGCAATCCCATCGTGATGAACATGCGAAGCTGGAGGCCCCAATCGCCTCCATACCACTTTTGTCTCACGTCGGTTCCTCTTTTCTATCAACACAGGGTACAGACAGGATTATAGCACGTCGCCCGCCACTGCCTGTCATGGAAAGGTGCAGTGTAGTTGGGCGCGCAACTGTCATTCTATACGTTGAAAGAGGGTGATGGGTTGCCCCGATAAGTTCATTTGTCAGGCACAACGCACGTTGGGTAGCGGAGTTACCAGCTTGCTTCCCACTGGTGGCGGGCGCGCGTCATCGTCTCGACGTGGCTGGTGGGCACCTCAAAGGGGATGCCGATGAGGGCGCGGCTGACGGCAAGGCCATCCTTGGGCCAGGGAAGGGGAGAGCCGCTGCCTTCAAAGTCGTCAATCGGCGCGGCGAGGGCGGTCTGAGGGTTCATGCCGTGCGCCATCGAGAGCAGTGCGCGCAGCGCCTGACGGTCATCGGTGGGGCGGCGGGTGCCTAGCTCGGCGGCGGCCAGGACGGCGGCGGCCATGAGGTCGGCGTAGCGGCTGCCCTGATTGAGAGTGACGGTACTGGCATCGAGGCGCAGGAGCCAATCGGCGGGGACAGGCGCGAGGGAGAGGGAGAGGGCGCGGGCCAGCGAAAAGACGCGCCACGCCTCGGCGAGGTGGCGCACGGGTTCCAGCCGTTTCATAAGGCGCTCGCGGGCCTGCCCCACGGTGGTGCGATAGCCGATTACATGGTCGGCGATGACGGTCTCGGCGGAGACGCGCGGCCACTCGTCGCCGAAATGGTCGGAGGCGGAGAGCGTCTCGTTGGGGCTGAAGAGGAGCGCCCAGAGCGCGGGAGCATACGGCTCGTGTTTGAACATGGTCGTCCACTGCTGCGTGGGGCGCAACACTGCCAGGGTGGTTATCAGATCGGCCATCCTGCTCTCACGGTCCTCCGGGTTCTCCATGCATGGCTGTACTTTCGCCGGGCAGGCGCGCCTCAACCAGATTTAGCTGTTCGTCAAAGAGCATCGTCGCCTCGAAGAAGGGGGCGTCGAGGTCCAGCACCGCCGGGCCGAAACGCGCATCCGAGGCGGGGATGGGAAGCATGGCGAGGTCGGCCATCGGCACCCATTTCAGCCTGCCCTCGCGCTCGTCGCCGCGCAACTCCCCCTCCCATTCCGTCGCCACGTAGATGAAGAGGAGCCACTGCCAGTGCTCGACAGGGGAAACCTCGGTGACGAGGCCCCGGAAAAGCAGGTGGCGGGCGCGCAGCCCCGTCTCCTCCTCCAACTCGCGCAGGGCACACTCGCGGGGGGACTCGTGGAGTTCCACCTTGCCGCCGGGGGCGACCCACAGGTCGAGATTCGGCTCCTTGTGGCGATACATCATCAGCACTTCGGGGCCGGTCTCGTTGTGTCGCAGGCAGTAGATGATGGTACCGAGGGTGCGGCTCGTCGGCTGGCTCATGGCGGTAGTATATAACAGGGAGAAAATTCTGACAGTTTGCTGCCGAGCAGGTGGCGTATCGTCTCCCTATAGCTGCTGCATCGCCTCGTCAACGGCGTCGAGGGTCAGTTGCACGGCTTCCTCGTCGTGGACGAGGGAGACGAAGGCGGCCTCGAACTGGCTGGGAGCCAGATAGACGCCGCGTTCGAGCATCGCATTGAAGAAGCGGGTGAAGCGCGCCGTGTCGCTGCGTTTGGCGCTCTCGTAGTCGGTGACTGGCTGCTCTGCAAAGAAGAAGCCCATCATAGAGCCGACGCACGCGCCTTGAAGGGGAATCCCTGCCTGATCCGCCGCCGCGAGGAAGCCTCTAGCCAGCCGCGCCGTCGCCGCTTCCAGACGCTCCCAGGCTCCCTCTTCGAGAATGAGGCGGAGGGTAGCGAGGCCCGCCGCCATCGCCAGGGGGTTGCCGGAGAGCGTACCCGCCTGGTACATCGGCCCGGCGGGTGCTACCTGCTGCATGATTTCCGCGCGCCCGCCGTAGGCCCCCACCGGCAGACCGCCGCCGATCACCTTACCCAAACAGGTGAGGTCGGGTGTCACACCGTAAAGTGCCTGCGCGCCGCCGGGCGCGACGCGGAAGCCCGTCATCACCTCGTCGAAGATGAGGAGCACACCGTACTGCTCAGTGAGGTCACGTATCGCTTGCAGGTAGCCGGGTTGGGGCAGAACGAGGCCCATGTTTCCCGCCACTGGCTCCAGGATGAAGGCGGCAATCTCCTCCCCCTGCTCTGCGAAGAGTGCTCGCGCGGCCTCTATATCGTTGAAGGGGAGCACGAGGGTATTCTGCGTCGTCTGGCGCGGCACGCCAGGGCTGTCGGGGAGGCCGAGCGTTGCCACGCCACTCCCAGCCGAGACGAGGAGCATGTCGGCGTGGCCGTGATAGTTGCCGTCCAGCTTGACGATTTTGTCCCGCCCGGTGAAGGCGCGGGCCAGTCGGAGGGCGCTCATGGTAGCCTCCGTGCCGGAGGAGACGAAGCGCACCATCCCGATAGACGGCACCATCCCGACGACCAACTGGGCCAGTTCGCTCTCCAGCACGGTCGGCGCTCCGTAGGAGGTGCCGCGCGCCGCCTGCTGCTGGATGGCCTCGACGACGGCGGGGTGCGCGTGCCCGGCGACGAGCGGGCCATAGGAGAGCACGTAGTCCACGTAGCGGTTGCCGTCCTCGTCCCAGAGGTAAGGCCCGCGCCCCTCCCGGATGAACAGGGGAGCGCGCCCAACGCTGCGAAAGGCGCGAACGGGGGAGTTGACGCCGCCGGGCAGCAG
>DASVVH010000513.1:0-2778 GCA_036386615.1 Ardenticatenaceae bacterium | reverse complement strand
CCTATCATTGATTTCCAGATGGTGCCGCTCACACAAGAGGATTTGGAGAAGCTGTACCGCGTTACCATCCTGAATGATGACAAGACGACTTTCGAGTTCGTCATCGCGGCGCTGGTTCTCGTGTTCGGGATAGAGGAGGTGCGGGCCGAGGCGATTGCCTGGGAGACGCATACGAAAGGCTCCGCTTACGTGGCGACGCTGCCGCTTGAGGAGGCGCAGGACAAGGTATTTCGCGTGCAGTACGCGGCGCGGCAGCAGGGTTTCCCGTTGGAGTTTCTGATCGAGCCGGAGGAGTAGGGAGAGGACGGAGGACGGAAGACGAAGGACGGAGGAAACGACGCTGGAACGTTCAACGGTGTTAGAAATTAGGTGTACGGATAGACAAGGTTGGCATACAGATTAGCCCAAGCACGAAGGGAGGGCGCAACGTGCTAACGCTCTACGCCAAGGGTGTTGCTGGGTGGATCCCCTTAAGGTCGCTTCGCAGATTCACTTCGTTCAGGATGACATGGCTGTAGCTAGATCTTACTTGAACTACCAGTGTGTGTTAACCTCGTGAAACAGTACAGTTAGGCAGTTGAAAGCGGAGTAACGACCAAAGCCTGAATACTGCCGACTATTGACGGTTGGAAAGAGTCGCTCTACAGAGTCAGCGACACGGAACTACAGCGCGGGCAGGATGCCCGCGCTCCCGACGTGCTCATGATGGCGCTCCAAGGGAGAGAAATCGGAGGGGCCGCTGCTTTGCAGAGCAGCGGCCTCTTTTGTTTGGTGGTTACGGCGTGCCGTCGAGGGCGTCAACGGGCGGCTGGGAGGTGGGCGGGAACTCGGTGGGGTCGTCGAGCGTGGGCGCGTGCTCTTCCAGTTGTTTGGGGAAGAGGAGCGAGGCGGCGACTGAGATGCCGAGGGTCGCGCCGATGAAGCCGAGCGAGTATTCGATGGGCATGTGGAAGGCGTGCTCCATGTACCCGTAGGCGACGGCGTAGTCGGTGAGGCTCTCGGCTAGCATTTTGATACCGACGAAGATGAGCACGACGGAGAGGCCGAGTTTCAGGTAGTGGAACTTCTCGATGACGCCCGCGAGCAGGAAGTAGAGCGAGCGCAGGCCGAGGATGGCGAAGATGTTGGAGGTGTAGACGATGAAGGGGTCTCTGGTGATGCCGAAGACCGCCGGAATGGAGTCTACCGCGAAGATGACATCGCTGGTCTCGACGAGGAGCAGGACGACGAGGAGCGGCGTGGCGATGCGCTTGCCGTTCTCGATGATGGTGAAGTTCTGCCCGTGATACTGGGTCGTAATCGGCATGACGCGGCGGAGCGCGCGGATGACGGGGCTGGATTCGGTGTCAATCTCGCCCTCCGTCTGGAAGGCCATGCGGATACCTGTGAAGACGAGGAAGGCTCCGAAGATGGTTATCAGGAACTCGAACTGTGAAACGAGTTGCGCGCCGACGATAATCATGACGCCGCGCAGGACGAGGGCGGTGAGGATGCCCCAGAAGAGGACGCGGTGCTGGTAGATGGCGGGCACGTTGAAGTAGGAGAAGATGAGGACGAAGACGAAGATGTTGTCTACGCTCAGGGATTTCTCCAGGAGGTATCCGCCGAGGAATTCGAGGGCGATGGTGCGCCCCTCGAAGATGTAGAGGCCGACGTTGAAGAGGAGCGCGAGGCTAATCCAGACGGCGCTCCAGATGGCGGCTTCCTTGACTGAGACTTTGTGCGAGTGTCGGTGAAAGACGCCCAGGTCGAGGGCGAGCATGCCGACGACGAAGAGGTTGAATATCACCCAGAACCAGATATTTGTTGCCACTGTGTACTTCTCCTTTGGGAACAAAAAGCCTTCGACTCGGAGTTCGTCTCCGGCTCGAAGGCTTTGTTGCGTAGGGTGGCATCCTTCGAGCCGCAGGCGAAGCTGGCTCGAAGGTCTCGCTTGCCAGGAGGTCCTGACTAGTGGAACCGGGCGCATGCGCCGTCGTGACGACTCCACCTCCGGCGCGGTCGCCGGTAGCTACTCCCCTTCATTATTGTTTTGGTTGCTCGTGGTGTTGGGCCAGAGCGATTCCTGTGCCACTGCGAGATTGGTGTCAGCAGCGGCGGATGGACGGAACTATAGCCGAGACGCGAGTATCTATCAAGCAGGGCCAGTGGCCCGGCTCTTAGTAGTCGGCGTCGGGCTGCGGGGCGACGGCAACCTCGGCCAATTCCGGGGAGAGGTCGGTTGGAACCATCTCCTCGAAGTAGTCGGCTGCGGTCTCGCCGTTCTCGCCGACGACCTCGACACGAACGGTGGCGGGGACGTCAATGTGAACGTCCACCGGGACCACGTAGTTGCCGAGCGCCTTGATGGCTTCTGGCAGTTCGACGCGGCGGCGGTCAAGCTCGACGCCGATTTCCTGCTGGATGCGCTCGGCGATGTCGCCCGTGGTGATGGAGCCATAGAGGCGGCCACGCTCGCCGACCTTGGCGGTGAAGCGGAGGTTCAGCGCGGCGAGGCGGTTCGCCAACTCCTGCGCGGTGGCAACCTGGCGGCCACGCTGCTTCTCGGCGGTCTGGCGGAGTTGGTCGGCCTGCTTGATGGCACCTTTGGTGGCAGGGATGGCGAAGCCCTGCGGGATGAGGTAGTTGCGGGCGTACCCGTTCTTGACTTCGACGATGTCCCCGACGCGGCCAAGCTGGGTCACGTCCTGGACTAACATAATTTGCATGGAAACTCTTCTCCTACACGCGGCAGACTGTGCAAGAGGTCTCGCACAGGTCGGATGGCAAGGTCGGAAA
>DASVVH010000512.1:0-7933 GCA_036386615.1 Ardenticatenaceae bacterium | reverse complement strand
CGCCCGCGCACGCCATCATCCTTCTCACCACGCGAGATGCGGACCTGCTGTTGCCGACCATTCGCTCACGCTGCCAGAGCGTGCCCCTGTTCCCCGTTTCTCTCGAAGAGGTCAAGCAGGCGCTTGTGGCCCGTTGGGGCGTCGAGGCGGAGCAGGCGCGCCTGCTCGCCCGCTTGAGCGCGGGCTGCGTGGGGTGGGCAATTGGGGCGGCGCAGGACCAGCAGGTGATGACCAGCCGACAGGCCGCGCTTGACACGCTGCAACGGGCGCTCGACGCCAACCGGGCCGAGCGCCTGCTGATAGCCAACGAGCTAGGCAAGGCGAAAGAGGCCGAGGTGATTCGGCTGTGGGCCTCCTGGTGGCGCGACGTGCTGCTCGTCCAGAGTGGAGCCGACGAGGCTATCTCCAACGTGGACCAGCGCGCCGCCCTACAGAGAGCCGCCGCTCACTTCGACTCCACGCAGGTGCGCGCCTTCCTCCACGAGCTTCAGCGCCTGCGCCGCCTCGCCAGCGAGACCAACGTGACGCCGCAACTGCTCTGGGACGTGCAGCTCCTCAAACTTCCTCTCGCCGCCTGACCCTGCGGGCGCAACACAAATACCCCTGTTGTAAAGGCAGGGGTTTGGCGCTCTTCCGGCTCTGCTGGTTGCTACTCGGCTTGAAGTTGTAGCACGCCGAGTTGGGGGACGGGAGCCATTGCAACGGGGCGGCGCTCCACCGAGAACTTCACAGCGGTTCGCTCCTGGCCGTCAATGTCTATCTCCACGAACGAGGGCACGCAAACGATGTCAATTCCATCCTCTGACAGGTACCCCCGCGCGATGGCGATGGCCTTGATGGCCTGATTCACCGCACCCGCACCGATAGCCTGCACGTCAGCGTGGGTTCCTCCCCGAATGACGCCCGCGATTGCACCAGCCACTGCCGTGGAACGTGAGTGGGCTGATACCTTCAAGATTTCCATCTTTCCCTCCTAGGAACGCGGAAATTGCCGTAGTGGCAGAACGAAAGTGTGGTTGTGCTTGGACGTGCGATTCAGGATTGAGCGAAAGCTGGCACCGTTGTACCCGGCAATTGAAAAGCCCCGTTCCCCCGCAGTCAGGAAGCTTTCTGCGAATCGGCGAGCGTCTGAAGCTATTCACAGTGTAACACAGAGAGAATCTGCTTGTCTAGGGGGTCTTTAGACGAAGATTCCGTCTACAGCCCCTGTTTTGCTCAACTTTGGCTACAATTGCGCCCCTGCCGCGCAAATCGTATCGTCCTTCTCCTCGTAGCGACGCATAATTCTCTTGGGAAACGAAGGCGGCGCTCCGGGATGAGAGCGCCGCCTTCCGTGCTGACCTGAGTTACGACGCGGTAAACGCGGTTGGCTTCCGGGCGCGTAGCACCGCGCTGACATGGTGCAGGTGTTGAAGCACCTCCACCAGCCCCTCCACGAAGCCTGTCTCGTGATAGGGAATGCCCTGCTCCTGGCAATAGGCCATTGTTAGTTCCCTGGCGCGGCGCAGCTTGTTCTGGGGCATCGTCGGGAAAAGGTGATGCTCAATCTGGTAGTTCAGCCCGCCGTAGAAGAAATCAATCAGCGGGTGCGAGCGGATATTGCGCGACGTGAGCACCTGTAGGTGCAGGAAATCGAGGTCGTGGTCCTTGTCGAGGACGGGCATTCCCTTGTGATTCACGGCGAAGACGGCGGCCATGTACCAGCCCACCAGGGCTTGATGGGTCAGGGCGAAGACAATGGCCTGCCACGCGGGGAGCCAAGTAAAGAGCAGCCCAAAGTAGAGGACGAAGTGAACGGCCATCAGCAGCGCCTCCGTGCGCTGGTACTTCGCCTCGCCGCGCAGAAGTTTGAGCACGCTATGGACGCGCATGTTGTACGGCACAAACGAGGTCAGCAGGGGGAAGAACCACGCCTGATAGGCGACGATGAAGCGGAAGATGCCGCGCTTTTCGAGCGCCTGTTCCTCCGTGAAGACCAGTACCGGAAAATCAATGTCGGGGTCCATGTCGAGCACGTTGGGGTTGCCGTGATGCTCGTTGTGCTTGTCCACCCACCAGCTTCGGCTCAGGCCCAGCAGCAGGCCGAAGTGGCTCAGGTTCAGCACCTCGTCCTGCCACGCCGTTTTCCCCACCTGGCGGTGGCCTGAGTTGTGGCCCACGAAGGCGATTTGCCCGTAGACGAAGGCCAGAAAAGCAGCGTTCAGCAACTGTAGCGCGAAGTTGTCCACCGCCCACAGGAAGTAGATGGAGAGCGCCAGCAGGCTCAGGTTGAAGAGGATGCGAATAGTGTAGTAGAGAGGCTGCTTCTCCAGTAGGGCTTCCTGTTTGACCTGTGCCTTGAGCACGCCGTACTGCCTGCCCACTTTGTTACCTCTGGCCTGCTCACCTATAACCCCTGCTGCCTGACTCATAATACTGGCGTCCTTTCTCGACTTGCACTAAACGTAAGGAGATAGGCGAGGCTCATTACACAAGCCCCGCCCATCATCTATGGGTTTCGCTATTTACTTTGCGTAGTCAACGGCGCGCGTCTCGCGCACGACGGTGACTTTAATCTGGCCCGGATATTCCAACCCTTCCTCGACTTTGCGGCTGATGTCGCGGCTGAGTTGAATCGCGCCGAGGTCGTCTACCTCGTCCGGGCGAACGATGATGCGGACCTCGCGGCCCGCCTGAATGGCATACGCCTCGTCCACGCCGGGGAACTGGTGAGCCACGTCTTCCAGCGCCTTGATGCGCTTGATGTAGGCGTCCAGCGTCTCGCGGCGGGCACCGGGCCGCGCGCCACTGATGGCGTCCGCAAGCTCGACGATGACCGCCTCGATGCTCTCCTGCTCCACCTCGTGATGGTGGCTGGCGATGCAGTTGACCACCTTCGGGTTGACACCGCAGCGCCGGGCGATGTCCGCGCCGATGAGGGCGTGTGGCCCCTCGACTTCGTGCGTCACGGCCTTGCCGATGTCGTGGAGTAGAGCACCCTTCTTGGCAGTCTCCACGTCTGCGCCCAGTTCGGCGGCCAGCAGCGCGGCGATGTGGCTCGCCTCGATGGAGTGGAACCACTGGTTCTGCCCGTAGCTGGTGCGGAACTTGAGTTGGCCCAGGAGCCTGATGAGTTCGGGGTGCAGGCCGCGCACCCCCGCCTCGTAGACCGCCTCCTCGCCCGCCTCGCGGATGGTGGCGTCAATCTCGGCGCGGGTATCCTCCACTACTTTCTCGATGCGAGCCGGGTGAATGCGCCCGTCCTGCACCAGCTTCGTTAGCGCTAGGCGGGCCACTTCGCGGCGCACGGGATCGAAGCTGGAGATGATGACCGCCTCCGGCGTGTCGTCCACCACCAAATCCACGCCCGTCGCCTGCTCGATGGCGCGAATGTTGCGCCCGGCGCGCCCGATAATGCGGCCCTTCATCTCGTCGCTGGGCAGTTCCACCGTCGAGACCACGAGGTCGGCCACTACATCGGTCCCCACGCGCTGCATCGCGGTCACGAGAATCTCGCGTGACCGCCTATCGGCCAAGCTGCGCGTCTCCATCTCGACCTCGCGCAGGATGCGCGCCATGTCCTGCCGGGCATCTCTCTGGGTCTCTTCGAGAATAACAGCCCGCGCGTCCTCGCGGCTCAGTTCGGCGATTCGTTGAAGCGTCTCCTCCTGCTCCGCGATTAACTCCTCTATGTGCTTCTCGCGCTTGTCGAGGTTCCGGTCCCGGTTCTCAACCTGTTGCTGTCGCTTCTCCAGCTTGTCCAGCCGTCCGTCCAGTCGTTCGCGCTGCTCCTGTAGGCGGCGCTCTTCGGCCTGTATCTCCTTGCGTCGGCGCTGCTGTTCGGCCTCTACTTCGTCGCGCAGTTGCACCGCGCGTTCTTTTGCTTCCACCCCCAACTGCTTTGCGTCGGTCTCTGCCTGGGTGACGATGGTTCGTGCCTGTCCTTCCGCCTGCCGCATTATCTCTTCTATCTGCGGCTTGCGTCTCTGGTAGCCTACCACGTAACCCCCGGCAGCCCCTAGCAGTAGGGCGATGATAGCCAAGGCAATGTCTAGCCCTGACATGGGGTTCCTCCTATTCAGTTATCAACCGTCTCTATAAAGGTGTGGGCATCGAAAATTAGAATTCTAGATCAGGCTCGTTGCGATCATTCCACAGTTGCTCGCTGACCTCTCGGATAGTCTCCCAGTTAAAACCCCGCCGGGCGAGGTAAGTGGCGAGCCTCTGTTGGAATTCCCTGCGGTCCTCGATGGATTGCAGGCGATACAACTGCTTTGCCCCAACTCGATACGCGCTATCTATCTCGTCTAGCTCAGACGAGTTCAATGCCTCGTTGATGATTGTCTCATCTAGCCCCTTCTGGCGCAATTCGTAGCGCAAGGCCCGCACGCCGCGCGGGCGGAAGGCGTCCCGGTTCTCTATCCAGTAGTGGGCGAAAGCGAGGTCGTCGAGAAATTGAGCCTTCGTCAGCCGGGCGACAACCCGCTCGATGGTCGGCTCCGGGACCTCCTTGCCTTTCAGGTACCGCTCGATTTCCTGGCGGCTGCGGGGCCGTCGGCTGAGGTAGTCGAGGGAGCGGCTGTAGGCTTTGTGGTACTGGTCCTCGTCCTTGAGGTCGGCTATCTGCTCGTCGGTGAGGGTCTGCCCGACTTTGAGCTGAACGGCCTCCATCAGCGCCAGCCCGAAGGCGAACTCGTCATCGAGGTAGACGTTGACGCGCTCTTTATTGCGTTGCTGGATGACCAGACGGGTGACTTTCTTCACGAGTTTTCATTTCTAGCCGGATGAGTGGCGCGCAGGCCAACTAGATTAAAGGTTCTTCATAATTATAGCCATACCGCATGAAGATGAAAGAATATTCATAATCTCAGGCTTGCCCGTCCTGCGCTTTTACGGCACGGCGCTTCATGTTGCGCTCGCGCTCCAACTCGCGCATCCGCCCCTCACCGATACCGAAATGGTGTCCCAACTCGTGAATGACCGTATCCTGCACCTGCTGGCAAACCTCCTCGTCGGTGGAGCAGATGCGCTCGATTGGGCGCTGGAAGATGGTCACTTTGTCGGGCAGGACGAGGCCGTAGTTGTGGCCCCGCCGCGTGAGGGGGATGCCCTCGTACAGTCCCAGGAGGCTGGCAGGATGCCGCAGGCCCACCGACCTCAACTGCCTTGGCGTCGGCCATTCCTCCACCACGACCTCCACATTGTCCATCAGCCGCAGGAAGTCTTCGGGTAAACTTTCGATTGCCTCGACGACCAACGTCTCGAACTCGGCGGTTTCCATAATGTGAGAGTATAACATAACGTGGGGAAAGAAAGCGAAACGTGAGGGGAGAAGCAGGGCTGTGTCAAAGGCGGGGAGGGGGAAGGAGGAGTGAGAGGCGGGCCAGAGGGGACCGAGACCAATGCATTGTGAAAGTGGCGCAACTTGGTTGGGGTGCCGCCGAGGGTTGCGCTCCGCTCCACCCTCAGCTACGAGTTTCGCCACTCCCCTTTGGGGAGTTCATGTCTCCTCTGACCGCCCATTTTGTGCCACCTCTATGTTCAACTGGCATGAGACCAGTATAGGCCAGTAACGGCCAGTACTGGCGGTCAAGAAAGGCCAGTATCGCGACAGATAATTGACTTGTGACTATAAATATACATTACAAGGACCCCTCTGTGCTCAATAGGCTTCTTCAGCTTGCGGGGTCTCGCGGAGCCGGGGCAAACAAAAAGGGCTGCCAACTGGCAGCCCTTTTTGTTTGTGCTAACTGGATTAGCGAACTTCGACCTTGGCACCGGCCTCTTCGAGGCGACCACGGGCGGCGTCGGCATCCTCGCGGCTGACAGCCTCGCGGATCTTGCTGGGGGTCTCTTCCACGGCGGCCTTCGCCTCGCGCAGGCCCAGGCCCGTCAACTCGCGCACGACCTTGATGACGTTGATGCGGTTCGCGCCCGCGTCGGTCAGCACGACATCGAACTCGGTCTGCTCCTCGACCTCTTCAACGGGGGCGGCACCAGCGCCACCGGGGAGGGCACCCACCGCGACGGGCGCGGCGGCGCTCACGCCCCACTTCTCCTGAAGCATCTTGGAGAGTTGGGCGGCTTCGAGCAGGGTCAGTTGGTCCAGTTGGTCTACAATGGCGTTCAGATCGGCCATTAGGTGTTCCTCCTAAGGAATGATAGTGTGAGTTAAGAGTAGATGATTAACCCTCGGCGGCAGGCTCGCCATGAGCGTGCAGCACCTGGGTGATTTCGCGCATCGGCGCGTTGAGTGTACTGAAGAGAGCCTGAGCCGGGCCTTGAATGGCACCGATGAGCGTGGCGAGAATCACCTCGCGCGGCGGCAGGTCGGCCATTCCCTGCACTCCCTTTTGGTCCAACACAGACCGACCAACGACGCCGCCCTTAACCGTGAACAGGTCGTTGCCTGCGGCGTACTTGGTGAGCGTTCTGGCGGGTCCAACCGGGTCGCTGTAGCAGAAGAGCACCGCAGTCGGCCCTTCCAGCAGCGCTTCCGGCACGGGAAGCCCCGCGTTCTGGAAAGCGATTCCCAACAGCGTGTTCTTCGCTATCGTAAGTTCCGCGTCTGCCTGATCCCGAATCTGCTTACGCAGATCGCCGATACCGGCGACGGTCAGCCCGCGATAATCCGTGATGTAGGCCGCCTGGCTGCGGGAAAGCTTTTCGGTGTACTCGGCAACAAAAGCTTCCTTTTGCTCGCGTGTAATAGCCAAAAGCGTTTCCTCCTTTCGTGAGGGGTGGGCAGCAGGGAAATAAAAAACCTTTGCTCGCCTGGCGACGCAAAGGTTCCGCACATCCACGCGCAAACGCGCCTGGGGTGCTCGTTCCTTCGCCTCGGCAGGAGATTAAGCCTTTTGAGCGCCTGCTGTCTTTAGCATGAACTGAGCTTTAGATTGTCATGCGGCGGGGCGGCAACGTTTGCCGCCCCACTGTTGAAGAAGATTATATCTGTTTAGGGTTGAATTGCAAATTGCTCAGTGTGTCAGTGGAGTGTCCGGCTGGATGACGCCGCTCGCGGGAATTGGCTGTTGGTTTTTTGGCGGAGCGCCCAGAAGATGCAAGACAATCTGGACGACGGGGCCAATCCCTAACGCGAAGCCCACCGTGCCGAGGCCGATGGTGCCACCCAGCAGACCACCGAGAATGAGCACGGTGACTTCAACGACGGTGCGACTCACGCGCACGCTCAAGCCCGTGCGGTGATAGATTCCCATCATTAATCCATCGCGCGGCCCTGCTCCCAACTGTGCGCTGAGATACATGCCTGAGCCGACGCCGATGGTGAGGATGCCCGCCACCATCCAGAGGAGGCGCATAGGGAGCATCTCCGGCAGAGGTAACACCCTCAAGGCAGCATTGGTGACAACGCCGATGCACAGAATGTTGAGCACCGTGCCGATGCCGGGCTTCTGCCCAAGCGGAATCCAGCCCAGCAGGACAGGAATTCCGACGAGGATGCTGGCAGTGCCAATTTCCAGCCCCGTGTGGCGGGAGATACCCTGGTGGAACGCCTCCCACGGCCCCAACCCCATCCGGCTCTGAGCCATGATGGCGACACCGACGCCGAAGAGAAACAGACCAACAAATAGTAGTGTGAGACGACGACGCCACGAGTGGAGGTTGACTTGCTGGGGAGGTGAGGGATGATGGTTCATAAGGACCGTTAGCGATGGATGCGTAGAATGGAGCGAAGATAGACAAAGCGCCGCGCGGTCTCCAAGAACCGCGCGGCGCTTTGAAATTTGCTTTGTGAGTTTAGCCCGTGTACTCAATCTTGATGCCCGGACCCATCGTGCTCGTCATCGTGACGCGCCGCACCATCTGGCCCTTCGCGCCCGCCGGGCGGTTAGACTTCACAGCGTCCATGAGCGCATTGAAGTTGTCCACAAGCTGCTCCGGCCCAAAGCTAACCTTGCCGATGGGAACGTGGATGTTCGCCGTCTTGTCCAGG